>WJIW01000057.1 GCA_014730065.1 Armatimonadia bacterium
AGGTGATGCCAATCCCCGTCCTGGGATTGCGGCCCACGGTGATGTCCGAGCCAAACCCCTCGGCCCGGCCGGCATCGACCCACTGGCCGCCCTTCAGGATGGCGGGCCCACCCCCCAGACCGTGAAGGACCCCATCCATGGAGGGTTCGAGGGTGGCTTGGAAGCCGACCCGGGTGCCGCTGGGTGTGTTGATAAGGGCCGCCTTGTTCCGCTCGCCTTGGCTCACTATCAGGAAGCCGTCGTCGGGGATCGGCACTTCGGGGCCGCGCTGGGTGGTGGCGGCCACGACCCCCGTGACGGCGCCCGACCGCACCTGGACGCACATCTGGCCCGGTGCGGGCGCCCAGGAGGGCCCCCATCTTCGGGTGAGGATCTTGAGTCCATTGCCCTCACCCCGAATCCACTCATTCAGGCCATCCACGCCGAAGCTCCGCTGCCCCACGGTCACCACGCCCCGGCAGCCGTAGCGGCCCATGGCGAGCTGCCCCGAGCGGGAGATGAGAAGCGCAGTGCGGCTCTGGTACGGGAAGCGGACCCACTCGCCGCCAGCGATGAGCAGGCCGATGGGATCCCCCGTGGTGGGTGCGAAGTAGCCGCCATTGACCCCGGCGAGGGCGCCGGCGCCGCGACTGATGGAGCTGAGCGGCTGGCGCGCTCGCGACTCGCGCCCCGCCAGGCCAACGATGGGTCGCACCGGCGAGTCGGGCCCACCCTTGGCGTAGAGCACGTGGGCGATGACGGGACCGTCGGCGGTACCGATGCTGTACCACGTGTACTGGATGCCCTGCCATGGATCCTCGACACGCTTGCGCTCCCACTGCTTGGGGAAGTCCAGCACGATGCGCGTGGGTGCCGCCAGGGTGAAGAGCAGCGGCTCGACAACCTCGTAGGTGCCATGGGCCCCGATACGGACGAAGCCCTGGTCCATATTCTCGATGGTCACGCCCTGACTCAATACGCCCTTGGTCTCCAGGGTGATCTTCGGTGGCGGGCCGTCGTCGACGGGCTGGCCGCGGGAATCGAGGTGGCGGGTCACGGCCCCCTCGGGCACGAAGCCCGATTCGGTCTGGAGGCCCACGGAGATCACCGAAGGCGCGGCGACGGCGAAGAAGGGCGTGGGCTCGGCCAGCTCGATCACCGTGCGGAAGCGCTGGGCGTCCTCGTTATAGCGCACCCCCACAATGTGAGCCGGGCCTGCCGAGACCTCGATGCGGTCCGGGGTCTCGCTGTAGCTCATGCCCAGCGCCTGAACCAGGGGCCGGGCGGGGAAGTAGACCGCCGATCCCGCCACGAAGGGGCTGCAGGGCAAGGGGATGGCCGCGCCGCCTGGACCCTGGGCCTCCCGGCTCCCTATCTTGCTCACCACCGAGAGGCCGAAGAAGGAGTAGCTGACGGTCTTGGTGGCCTCCTCGCCCGTGAAGGTGATGCCCAGGAAGCGGTTGAGGGTGGGGATGTCCACGCAGGTTACGCCGTCACGCAGGGCCACGGTCACGGGGCTCTGGGCGGGCCGGCCGTTGACAACCATGGCCTTGTCGGCGGTGCGGAAGGACACTCCGGGGGGATCGGTGACCGGAGCCTGGAAGCCGATGGCCGCCGAGGATAGCGCCGGCAGAGTGGGGCTCCCGGCGGCGGGCGCCGGGGCGGACGGCAGGAGCAGCGTTACGACGACCGCCATCAGGGCGAGGGCGGGGATGGCCAGGACCTTGTGCTGGCGGACGTCATGTGGCATCGGCGTGGATCATCCCCGCTAGGTGCTCGTGGGCCTGGCGCGCCGCCTCCCCATGGTCTTCGGCAACACAGTCCACCGTCATCCATCCATCATACCCCGACTGTTGCAGGGCGTGGACGATCTCGGCGAAGTCCACCTCGCCCGAGCCGGGCACGGCGCCATCGATCTCCCTGAGGCGCACATGCCGAACCAGGGGGCCGGCTCGATCCAGCACCTCGCCCACGGGGGGATCCACCTGATGGACGATCGCCGAGTCCAGGAGGATCCGCACCGTGGGCCGGTTGACTCGGATCACCACGCTCAGGGCGCTCGTGGTATCGGTCAGCCAGTTGGTGGCGGGCAGGCCCATAGGCTCGAGGACGATCTGGCAGCCCTCTTCCCTCGCGGCCTGGGCGAGGGGCTGAAGGGCCCGGTCCACGGCTCGTGCCAGCACCATCTTGGGCTCCAAGGCCGGATCCACCTTGCCCCGGATGCGCCCCAGGGTCACGCAGCACCGGTACTTGGCGGCCAGCTCAATGGCTCGGCACATCATGGACTCGGCGCGGATCAGCTCCTCCTCGTCATCGGTCCCCAGGGAGGCCTGATGACGAAGGGCCATCTCGTCGGTGTTGATGGCACAGAGGGTGAGGCCGCAGCCCGAGGCCAGGGCCTTGACGTCATCGATGGACCGAAGGGCCTCTTGTGGATCGGAGACCGCCAGCTCCACCCCGGAGTACCCGGTGTTGGCCAGAGCTTGGAAGCATGACGCCAACTCCCCGGCCATGCCCCGGCGACTCCCGCCGTCGGGCACATCGGGCGCGCGGACCAGGTAAGCCAGCTTCATGGTGCCTCACGCTCCCGCCTGGACGTCGGCGGCCTGCAGCTCGGTGCTCCGCCGCTCCTCCTCGGTCATGTCATCGAACCGCCGCAAGTACATGGAGCGATAGCGAGAGCTCTTCTGCATCAGCTCGTCGTGGGTTCCTTGTTCCATGATGCGGCCGTCGTCGATGATGAGAATCTGGTCGGCGCTGCGAACGGTTGCCAGGCGGTGGGCGATGACGAAGGTGATGCGGCCGGGCCGGGCCTCCTCCAGCGCCTCCTGGACGGCCTCCTCGGTGAACAGGTCCACCGACGA
>WJIW01000549.1 GCA_014730065.1 Armatimonadia bacterium
AGGGAGTTGTCCGGCGGGATGCTCCAGCGGTTGGCCACCCGGTTACCCTCATGGGGCCGGGCCTCGGTGTTGGAGCGGTCCACGTGCCGGGAGTTCGGTCCCGGCTGCCAGGAGTCATCGTTCACCGTCAGCCACGACAGGCCATCGGTGCGGGCCTGGTGCCTGGACCAGCGCCATACCTCCTGGCCGTCCTTCTCCACGATGAAGTCGAACTTGTGGCCGCTGGCGTGGGCCAGGTGCAGGGGGAACGCCGTGTCGTTGGTCAGGATCATGCGCAGGAGCATGTGACCGCCGGGGTCGGCCGACTGGGGCGGACCCGCCGTCTCCAGAACACAGAAGATGCCGCGATCGGTCTGCCACTTGAAGATCTCGACGGGCGCCACGGTCACCAGACCATCGTCGTGGGTGATGACATGGCCGCGGACGATGATGCGCTTCCCATAGGTCCAGTCGGGGTGCAGGAACTCGGACTGGTCGCCCACTTCGGGGAAGTTGTACAGCAGCACGGGCGAGGACACGGTGCCATCCTCGATGGAGGGTGCGATACGCGGGTCGTCGATATGCCAGGTCCAGTCGTTGTAGTACTCCTTGCTCGGGGAGTTGTGAACGTAGATCTCGCCCGTCTCATCGCCGAGGATCCAGTCCGTTGCCCGGGGCGACTCGACGCCATCCAGGGGCCGGTAGGGCCGGGCCCGTGTTCCCCGGTACTCGCCACGCAGCTCGACCACGTCGCCTTCCTGCCACAGATGGGGCGCCGCGAGGACATCGGCCACCTTCAGGTAGCCGGGTAGGGGGCTGACGATGAACTGGCCGATGGCCTGAATCGGTGGGCCCACAACGGGCTGAAGGGTGCCGGTGATCTGATGCACGCCCGTGGGGATCGCCAGCTCCTGGGGATCGATGGTGAACCGGAAGACCTTAGTCTCGCCGCGCGGCAGTACGATCTCCCTCACCTCGGGCTCCGGCGCGGCGCTGGTCTCGACGATACCGAGCGACCCCACCGCTAGACGAGCGTCGGCTCCCTCCACGGCCAGACCGATGTCCTCGATACCGGTGTTGTGGAGGCACAAGGCGACGCGCACGGGCTCGCCGACCCCGTAACTGCCCCGGTCCGTCTCCAGCCAGCGCTCGATCTGAGGCATCGTAGCGGCTGACGATCCCGCCGCGAGGCAGGCGGTGCTGACAACTAGTAATCCCGTGGCCGTCGCAATCCAGCGGATGCGATTCATGTCCGGCCCTCCCGACTTCCATGGTGGAAGGCGTCCGGCCCCACGGGCCGACGCCTTCGCGTGGGTGTTCCTTCGTAATCAACGCAGAACGACCTACTCATGTCAACGAGGCCCGAATTCACCGGGTTCACTCAGCGGAGCTATGGCGCGCCCCGGCCGAAGCGGCTACACTCGCGCCCGAAGGGGGGAGCATGGCCATGGCACTCCGCGTCGTGGGCGGGCACCATCGAGGCCGGCGGCTCGTCGCGCCGCCCGGAGCCGACACCCGTCCCACATCGGATCGGGCCCGGGAGGCCATCTTCAACATTTTGGGACCCCTCGAGGGCCTCCGAGTTCTGGACCTCTGCGCCGGCAGCGGAGCCATGGGTATCGAGGCCCTGAGCCGGGGAGCCGCCTGGGCCGATCTCGTCGATCGGTCGGGACGGGCCTGTGCCGTGATCAGGCGCAACCTGGAGGAGCTCGCACTGGCGCGGTCGGCTCAAGTGCATCGAGCCGAGGCGTCGGCGTGGCTTCGGGATAGGCCAGCGGTCGAGCCGTACCATGTCGTCATCGCCGACCCGCCCTATGCCTCGGACGCACTCGAGGAGATCGTGGCGGCGCTGGCTGGTCGCGATGACCTGGTTGCCGAGGATGGGCGGCTGGTGCTGGAGGCGGGGGGAGAGGACATGCCCGAGCCCCCTCTGAACCTATACGTCTGTGCGCGCCGCCGGAAGTACGGGCGGGCGCATGTCGGCATCTTCGAGCGCATCGCTTCGGATCGGTAGGCGAGCCGCGGCGGTACCGTCAGGACGGGAGTGATCAGCGGTGGCCCGGGCTCTCTATCCCGGCAGCTTCGACCCTGTCACCAACGGACATCTGGACATTATCCGTCGGGGGGCCAGGATCTTCGACGAAGTCCTCGCCTCGGTGGTGCATAATCCTCAGAAGGACCCCCTGTTCACCATCGAGGAAAGGGCGGAGATGCTGGCCGGGGCGTGTGCGGACATCCCCAACGTGCGCATCGAGTCCTTCTCCGGCTTGCTCGTGGAGCATGCCCGGCGGATGGACGCCCAGGTCATCATCAAAGGGCTGCGGGCCGTCTCGGATTTCGAGAACGAGTTCCTCCAGGCCCATACGAACCGCTTCCTCGACAACGGCGTGGAGACGCTGTTCATCCCGACCGATGTGGCCTATGCCTTCCTCAGCTCGAGCGCTGTGCGGGAGGTCGTCCAGTTGGGCGGGAGCGTGACGGGACTTGTGCCGCCGGGGGTCGAGGAGCGACTGGCGGCCAAGCTCCAAGGCCGGTAAGGAGGCCCTTGGTTGGATATCGACCGACTACTCAACGAGCTGGAAGACCTAATCGACGCCGGATCCTCGGTGCCGTGGTTCGGGCGCAGATATGTGAGCGAGGAGGACTTCCACCGGCTGGTGAACGCCATCCGCCACGAGCTGCCCCGCTCCATCGCCGAGGCCTCGGAGATCACGAGTGAGCGCGACCGTCTGCTGCGCCAGGCTCAGGAGCAGGCCCGGAAGATCATCGATGAGGCCCATGCCGCTGCCAGCGAGGAGCGCCGGGAGGCCAGGGAGCAGGTTGAGCAGATGCTCTCCCAGGATAGCGTGGTCCAGGCGGCGGCGCAGCGTGCCGAGGAGATCACCCGCCGGGCCGAGCAGGAGGCGGCGTCCATTCGCGCCGACACCCAGGCATGGGTGGCCGCCCTCTTCGCGCGGATCGAGAACGAGGTTAACCGAATGGCGGGCACCGTGGCCCAGAGCAAGGCCGCCCTCGAGTCGCAGGTTAACCAGGAGTACGCTTCGTCCAGGCCCATCCAGCCGGGCCCCGAGGAGCCCGGCGCCGGCGAATGAAGCCAAGGCGCGCGCCCGGGCGTCTGAAGGATGGATAGGAGGTCGAGACCATGACCCTCCGCACGTTCGCCATTCCGTTACTCGCCTCCCTCATAGCGGCGCCAGCCCTGGCCGAGGCCCGCCTGGTAGTGGACTCGATCCCGCCGGGCGCCCAGGTTCGGATCGATGGGCAGGAGCTGGGACTGACGCCCCTGGATGTGGAGATCGACCTGCGAGGCGAAAGCCCGCGGACCGTCGAGCTGACCTTCCATATGGAGGCGTACAACGATGCCGCACGCGAAGTGGAGCTGGTCGACGGCGAGACCGCGGAGCCGCGGCCCGTGCGGCTGATTAGCCCTCACCCGCTGCCTGTGGCGGCGATCCCCCTGCCCGATCAGGATGTGGGGGTCATGGAGGCGGGATATGCCGTAGCCACCCCCGATGGCGGCATCATGGTGTGGGTGCCCGAGGGGCCCTTCACCGCCGGGTATCCCACTGACTACCCCGAGCCCGAGGCCCAGGCGATGAACCCCGAGCGCCGGGTCGAGCTGGACGGCTTCTGGATCGATGTCCATGAGGTGACTAACGAGCAGTACGCCGTCTTCGTGGAGGAGACGGGGTACGATCCGCCGTCCCATTGGCGAGGGAATCGCCCCCCCGAGGAGATCGCGGACCACCCCGTCACCCATGTGGCTCTCAGCGACGCCGACGCCTACGCCCGCTGGGCCC
>WJIW01000550.1 GCA_014730065.1 Armatimonadia bacterium
GCCGAGGAGACTCCGCCTCCCGCCGAGGGTCCCGCGACGCCCCCGCCTGCCGAGGAGACCCCACCTCCCGCCGAGGGTCCCGCGACGCCCCCGCCTGCCGAGGGCACGCCGCCTGCCGGGACGGCCGCGGCTCCCGCCGAGGGTGCGGTCAACTTGGCGGCCTCGGCCGCCGGCGGCGTCATCACCGTGCCGAACTCTCTGGAGCAGCGGTTCGGCCCCGAGAACCTCAACGATGGCGTCTACGACGGTAGCTCGGGCGACTGCTGGGTCAGCAGCAATGGGCTGACCTTCCCCTATGACATCATCGTGAGCTTCCCGGGCAATAGCATCTACGAGATCAGCTCGGTGGCTATCACGTCGAACACAGGGCAGGAGTACATCTTCGGTGCCCGCTGGCCCCAGGACGTCCAGATCCTGGTCTCGACAACGGGCACCCAGCCCGGCGACTTCTCCGCCGTTCAGACGGCCACTTTGGCCAAGAGCGCTGAGACGCAGGCCATCGAGGTGGGACCCGTCGAGGCTCGGTATGTGATGATCCGGATCCTCTCCAACTACGGGCACAAGACCATGGAGATGAGCGAGATCGAGGTCTTCGGCAATCCCCAGCCCGTCGGGGGAGCGGCGGCGCCGGCTCCGGGCGCGGCGGCTGCGGGGTATGCCATCCCCCGCAAGGCCGACGGCACCGTGGACGAGGCCGCTCTGGCCAACCTACTGGCCAGTCTCCGGCAACAGATCAGTGAGCAGCAGGCGGTCATCGACGAGCTCATGGCTGAGCTCGGCCGGTAATCGCCGGAGCGATCGTACGTACCGGGGCCGGCTACGTGTTGACCGTGGCCGGCCCCATCCCTATAATCGGCCTTCGACCGGCGCGCGTGGGCGAGTGATGGAACAGGTAGACATGCATGACTTAGGATCATGTGCCGCCAGGCGTCGGGGTTCGAATCCCCGCTCGCCCACCAGCCTGAGAGTCATCGTTCTCGCGTGATCCCCAGGGCCGGCTGTTAGCGGGCCTTGTTGTTTTGTACGGGGTCCATGCCCCCAAGGTGAGCCTTTGTATCCACTGTAAGGAGCGACGCCGTGGAGACCAGCGTCGAACGGCTTGAGAGCACTAGCGTTCAGCTCGTACTGAACTTCGACCAGGAAGAGATGCGCCGGGCCTTCGGCAAGGCGTACGGCGGGTTGTCCACCCAGGTCACCCTGCCCGGCTTCCGACCCGGTAAGGCGCCCCGCAAGCTACTGGAGCGCGTCCTCGGCAAAGAGGTGGCACAGAACCAGGTGATCCAGGATCTGGTTCCCGATGCCATTACCGAGACCGTCGAGGAGCAGGACATCGTGGTCGTCGGTGAGCCCAAACTCGACTACGAGCCCCCCGAGCCCGACCAGCCCTTCCAGGTAACCGCCACCCTGACCGTGCTGCCCGAGGTCGAAGTGGGCGACGTGACGGGCCTGGAGCTTGTCAAACCCGCGGTCAAGGTCTCCGAGGAGGACGTCGACGAGCTGGTGGAGGCCCTGCGCGAGCGGGCCGCCAAGAGCGTGGACGTGGAGGACCGCCCCATCGAGGAGGGCGACTTCGTCTACCTCACCTACCAGATAACCGCCGACGACGAGGCCCTATACGATGAGGAGAACCTGCCCCAGATGTACCTGGAGGTCGGCTCCGAGTACTACGAGCCCGTCGTCGACTACGATCTGATCGGTCTATCGATGGGCGAGTCGAAGGACATTCAGGTCGAGTACCCCGACGACTATGACAACGCAAGGCTCGCCGGGAAGCCCGCCACGTTCTCGGTGACCATCGACCGCATTACCGCGCGCCAGAAGCCCGAGCTCGACGAGGAGTTCTTCGAGGAGTACGGCGTGGAGAGCTTGGAGGAGCTTCGGGATCGTTTCCGCAGCGAGCGGGAGCGCGAGATCAACGAATCCGTCGAGTCCCTGCTTCACGACCAGATCACCGCCCAGCTCATGAACCGTTGCGACATCGAGCTTCCGGGCCAGCTCATCGCCAGCCAGGCGGCCGAGATGGACCAAGAGTTCCGATCCAGGCTCGAGCGCGAGGGAATGGACCTTCAGGAATACCTCTCCGAGAGCGATACGAGCATGGTGGAGTACATGCAGGACATGCAGCGCCAGGCCGAGAGGGTGCTGAAGCGATCGCTGGTGCTGGACGCGGCGACCAAGGAGCAGGGCATCGAGGTTACGGACGAGGACCTGGAGGAGACGGTTTGGACCCTGGCCCAGACCACCAACCAGACCTTTACCGACATGTGGGCGCTGCTGGAGGAGGGCGGGCAGCTCGAGGATATGCGCTCGCGCCAGGCGACGGAAGCCCTGATGAAGAAGATCATCGAGTCGGCCGAGATCACCGAGAAAGAGCTGACCATGGACGAGTTCCGAGAGGGGGCGTGGGCCGAGGGCATCCCCGGCCTGGACCCGACCCTCGACCAGCCCGCCGAGGGCGGTGCTGAGGAAGGCTCCGAGGAGAGCGGCGAAGAGGCAGGGCCCGGTGACGAGGAACCCGCAGCCGGCAGCGAGGACCCCGCCGACGAGGAAGCCGAGCCCGCAAGCGAGGCAGCCGAGGAGTCCCCCCAGGCCTCTGACGATGAGACCGATGCGGAGGAGAAGCAGTGAATCGCACACCCCACACGTCCCAAGGAGCGGAGATACCCCATGTGGGTGATCCCCGGCTCAGCAGGCCCCAGGGGCTCATTCCCTTCGTCATCGAACAGACGCCCCGGGGCGAGCGGCAGCATGACATCTTCTCCGCGCTCCATGCAGATCGAATCGTCTTCCTCGGCAACGAGGTGGACTACGATTCGGCGAACCTCGCCGTGGCCCAGATGCTCTACCTCGAGAAGGAGAGCTACGAGGAGCCTATCCACCTCTACATCAACTCCGTGGGCGGATCGGTGACCGGCGGCCTGGCGATCTACGATGTAATGCAGTTCGTGCGCTGCCCGGTGTACACGTACTGCGTGGGCCTGGCCGCATCCATCGCCGCGGTCATCCTCGCCGGCGGGTCCAAGGGCAGCCGCTATGTGCTCCCCAACGGCGAGATCCTGATCCACCAGCCGTGGATGAGCGGCCTCGGCGGCCAGGCTACGGACATCGAGATCCACACCCGCCAGCTTCTCCACTACAGGCACCGGATCAACGAGATCCTTGCCGACTGTACGGGCCAGCCTATCGAGCAGATCCAGAAGGACACCGATCGAGACCGGTACATGTCCGCCGAGCAATCGGTCGAGTACGGCTTGGTGGACAAGATCATCACCCGCCCGCCCTCCGAGGATGGCGACGAGCAGGACGGGAAGGACGAGGGCGATGGCGAGGGGTCTGGCGGCAATGGCCAGGGCCCTTCGGAGGGGGAGGGTGAGGGCTAGTGGAGCACAGCCCCATCACCAACCAGAGGCACATTACCATCGTCGAGGATACGCCCCGCGGCGAGCGCCACTACGACCTGTTCAGCCGGCTCCTCCAGGACCGGATCATCTTCCTGCGCACCCCCGTGGCGCCGGTGATCGGCAACCTGGTAGTGGCTCAGCTCCTGTTCCTCCAGCGCGAGGGCGACGATCCGATCCACATGTACATCAACTCGCCGGGCGGCGACGTGAGCGCGGCGCTGGCCATGTACGACGTGATGCAGTTCATCACTCCGCCCGTGTGGACGTACGCCGTGGGACAGGCGGCAAGCGCCGCGGCGCTCCTCCTGGCCGGCGGGGAGGCGGGCCATCGGTACGCCCTTCCCAGCTCGGAGATCCTCATCCACCAACCCCTGGCTCAGCGGCTGCAGGGCGATGCCGCGGACCTGGAGATCCGGATGGACCATATCCTCGGCACCCGGGAGCGGCTGAACAAGATCCTCTCCCACCACACGGGCCAGCCGATCGAGCGAATCCAGGAGGATACGGAGCGGGACCGGTTCATGACGGCGGAGCAGGCCAAGGAGTACGGCCTCATCGATGCCGTACTGGAGCTGCGGTCCGAGGCGCCCGAGACGGACGCCGACTGACGGCATGTCCCATAGGCGAGCCCGAAGGCCGTTGAACTGTAATCGGCAGCCATGGTGTTCGTGCACTGATATTGGGTAGAATGAGGTAAGAGTGCGACATGGGGGGTACGCGCCGGCGGCGTCCCATATGTAACTTCTCCAAATCTCCGCAAGGTGGTTCGGCGTTAGATGAAGATTCAGTGCTCATTCTGCGGCAAAGACAGGGATCAGGTGGCCCGGCTTATCGCCGGCCCTCCCGGGGTGTACATCTGCGTCGAGTGCGTGGACCTGTGCAACGAGATCATCAGCGAGGAGCGAGTCAGCCACGCCGCCCCCGCCCTGGATCACGAGGTCCCCACCCCCAAGGCCATCAACGAGCATCTGGACCTGTACGTGGTCGGCCAGGAGCGAGCCAAGAGGACCCTGTCCGTGGCGGTGTACAACCACTACAAGCGGATCCTCGCCCTGGATGAGGACGACGAGGTGGAGCTGGGCAAGAGCAACATCATGCTCATCGGACCCACGGGCTGCGGCAAGACCCTTCTGGCCGAGACTCTGGCCAGCTTCCTCGATGTACCCTTCGCCATCGCCGACGCCACCGCCCTCACCGAGGCCGGGTACGTGGGCGAGGACGTGGAGAATATCCTCCTCCGCCTTCTCCAGGCCGCCGACGGAGACGTGGAGGCCACCCAGCGGGGCATCGTGTACGTGGACGAGATCGACAAGATCACGCGGAAGAGCGACAATCCCTCCATCACCCGTGACGTGTCGGGCGAGGGTGTGCAGCAGGCTCTCCTGAAGATCCTGGAGGGGACCGTGGCCAACGTGCCGCCCCAAGGCGGCCGAAAGCACCCTCAGCAGGAGTACATCCAGATCGACACCCGGGGCATCCTGTTCATCTGCGGCGGGACCTTCGCCGGCCTCGAGGACATCATCCGCGCCCGGCTCGGCACTCGGTCCATTGGGTTCGCGGCCCACATCGCCGAGAACGGCGACATGAAGCCATCGCAGATCATGGCCCAGGTCCAGCCGGACGACCTGCGCAAGTACGGTCTGATCCCCGAGTTCATCGGCCGGCTCCCCGTCGTCGCGAGCCTAGAGGAGCTGGACGCGGGCGCCCTGGTGCGGATCCTCACCGAGCCCCGCAACTCCCTGATCCGCCAGTACGAGCGGCTGCTGCGTCACGACCAGGTGGAGCTTGTGGTCGAGGAGGAAGCCCTGGCGGCCATGGCCGATGAGGCCATCGCCAGGGGAACCGGCGCCCGGGCCCTTCGGACCATCATCGAGGAGCTCATGCTGGACACCATGTACGAGATCCCGTCCAGAGACGATGTGCTCCAGTGCGTCATCAGTGCCGAGACAGTACGCGACAAGGCCACGCCCCCGCGCCTGGTCACCGGCGACCGTCCATCCAGCGATGACGATGAGGAAGAGAAGAAGACGGCCTAGGGCAGGTCCACCCGGCTGACCATTCCGGCCCGAACGGTGACGGGCAGGGGAGGCACTCCGCTGCCCTCCACGGGCTCGATGCGGTACTCGCCCGCCAGGAGCACGAGGATCTCGCCCACCAGGTGTCTGCCGATGAGCTGGTCGCCGTCGCCGGTTTCGAGGCGGTATCGTCCGCCGTCCCCGCCCGTCACGAATAGACCCCCGAACACGCGCAGGTCCTCGACCTTGCGCTCTCCCGCCTCCACGGCTACCGGCCGGTAGGAGTAGGGCGGGATCGAGTCCACCTCGATGTCGTATCGTCCGGCGCCCAGCTCCAGCGTCTCGCCCGTGCGTCCGCTGAGCAGAAGCTCTCCTTCGAGGGTCCGCACGGTGACGCCCAAGCTCAAGGGCTCCCCGAGGGGGCCATGGGCCCGGATCTCCAGCTCGCCGTAACCTTCCAGCGTGATGGATGTCTCCTCGTCGGGCGTAACGGTCACGTCCACGGAGCGCTCCGGCGGAATGGGAACCACCACCCGGTACTCGCCCGCCGGCAGAGACCTGGCCTGGCCCGTCCGCGCCGTCCCCGCGGGCTCGTCGTCGGCAGTGAAGAGGCGTAGCGTGGCTGGCACGGTCTCCCCCCCGGCCCCAACCACCTCCACCCGCAGCGTGCCCATCTGCGGTGCCGCCACCTCGGCCCTGCCAGCGGGCTCCAGGGTCAGCGGGTCGCTCTGCCACGGGGGAGCGGTCCGCACCTCGACCCGGTACTCGCCGGGCCGGAGGTGAACCCACTCGCCTGTGGAGATCTGCATGACGGGCTCGCCCTCGCTGAGGATGGACACGGGTGTGCCGTCCTTCAGTCCCAGCTCGGGGCCCGTTACCCGCAATGCGCCGAGGCGCAGGGGGTCCATCTCGTGGGTCTCGCCCCGGCGAACCCGTACGCTGACGGGATCCATCCGAGGTATGGTCGCTAGCAGCACCTCGACCCCCGCAGCGGGCACGGCGATGGGACCGGGCGAGGCGCCGAAGGCCACGGGCACGCCGTCGGCACGCACCAAGACGGGCGTGGGGGTGGACTCCTCGTTGGGGCCGAGGATGGGCCACACGATCTCCCCCATACCCGCCGGCATAGGTCCATAGGCGATGACCGCCGAGTCTTCGTCGGGAGCGGCGCCGACGGAGATGGAGTGCTGCGAGAGGGGCGCCGTCTCCACGAGGCGGGCGCGCACCCGGGCCTCCTGTGCGGAGAGCAGCGCATGCAGCGAAGTCAGGGCGGGCGCCGCATCCAGGGGCGTGCGAATCTCCCGGGCGCCGCCGCCGGAGATCGTCGCCAGCTCCTCCAGCAGCGACATCTCCACCCGGTTGCCGATCCCGAGGGAGTAGATCGGCACATCGAGGCAGCGAGCCGCGTCCAGGGCGGTGGAGAGACTGACGGGGCCGGGCGTGTCGAAGCCGTCCGTGAGCAGGACCATCATGGCCCGTGGGTGGCCCTCGGCTAGCGTCAAGCCCAAGCCGGCGCCGGAGCTGATGGAGTTTCGTCCACCGGGCTCCAAGGCGTCGAAGCCCGCCGCCAGCTCTATCGGGTCAGCCGTCGGTGGAGTGATGATCTGGGCCTCGCTGCCGAAGGCCACCACCGCGCCCTCGGCGCCGGGCCAGGCCGAAGCGAAGTCTAGGGCCGCTTCCCGTAGCGGGCGATGCAGGCGGGCCGCCGATCCCGAGGAGTCGATCACGAAGATGATCCGCGGGGGAGCATCCAGCCACTCCATACCTAGCACCTGAAGCTCCGTCTCGCCGTCCCAGACCCGCGGGGTGTCGGTTCCCGGCTCGGCCAATCCGCGCAGCACGACCTGGTCGCCTTCGATCTGGGCGCTGCGCAGCTCGAACTGCGCTCCGGCCACGGAGCTGAAGAGGATCGAGCAGAGCGCCAGTGTCCAGCCGCGAATCACGGCTCTCTCCTCCCTGGTGTGTACTCGACGTACGCCCTGGCGGGGCGGGGTGCCCGGGGCCAGACCACGCCAGGGTATGGCGCGATCCGGAAGCGACCCGTGCCGTCTGGGTTCACCACGAAGGTGCCCCGGGCCTCGGGGCCCAAGCCCTCGGAGCACCAGAAGGCGAGGCGTCCGTCGGGAAGCCATGTGAAGCCATCGGGGCTCAGACCCTCGGCGACATCGTGGGTGCGTCCGGCGTGTCCTTCCGTGACGACCAGCCGCCGCGGCGGCTCAGCGGGGAGACCCTCCTCGGGCGCCGTGGTCAACCGATAGGTCAGTGCCGCCAGGTGACTCGCGCCGGGCGACCATGCCAGGTCCGATACCGATCCGGAAAAGGCCGACGGCATGTTCGCCTGCTCCTCCCAGAGGAGGGTCCGCATCTCCAGGAGACCATCCTCGGAGAGGCCCACCACATGGCTCCGGGTGCCATCGGGAGACCAAGACAGAGGCGGAGCGGAGGTGGGTAGGAGCATCCCCAGGCCCGAGCTGGCCAGGGCGGACAGAGGCTTCATGCTGGCAGGCCAGCGGATCCGCGCCAGCTCGTCGCCCGCCAGGCTCCAGAGGACCGTCTGCGGCGGGCCGTCGATGGGCTCCACGGTTCCCGCCAGCCGGTCGCCCTGGGGGCTGAAGGCTACCGCTGAGGGTGTCGCCTCGGCACTGCCCAGCAGTTCGCCCGAAGCTGAGAGAACCTGGAGGATGCCGGGCTCGCCGGCCGTCACCGCCGCCAAGGCGCTCCCATTGCCCGCCCAGACCAGCTCCCGGTAAGTGCCAGGCAGGGGCTGAAGCGTCGCGCCGGGCCGCCCGGCCGCCGCCCGAAGGCCGTTCTCGATCTCCCGGAACAGCAGGTATGCGCCGCCCATGGGGGCTGGAATCGCCGCTTCGTACCCTTCGCCCAGGAGAACGGGCACCGCGCTGGGGTCGGCCAGATCGAGGCTGTAAATGCCCTCAGGGGGCCCCGGTGCGCGGTAGAGAACCGTGTCGGCGCCGGGTATCAACGTGGCGTTCCCCATGGGACCCAGAGGGCGCGGGGCTCCGCCACCGGCATGTCCCACGAAGCCCATCAGGTTCTCGCTCTCGCCCTGGGTGGAGGGAGCCAGCAGCAGAGCCCTCTGCCCATCGCTGAGCCATACGGGCTGCTCCCGCACCAGCACCTCGCCGCTCATAAGGATGGGCTCCACGCCCGGGCTCGCGGCGTATACCGCCGAGTAGCCCGGAGCGACCTGCTCGCCGAACAGCAGGCGCGCGCCGTCGGGCGACCACACGGGCCCCGATGCGGCCAAGTCCTCGGCCAGCACAAGTCGCTCCTCGGGCTGGGTGGAGACCAAGAGCTTGCGAGTCGCCTTGCGAGCCTCGACGACCGCCGTTAGCCCCCCATCGGGGCGCTCGTACACGTCGGTGATGCGGTGGCTTCCGGAGAGCAGTCGCTCCGAGCCGGCGGGGTTGGCGGCATCGACGGCCAAGAGGCTCAGGAGCGGCGCCCGGGCGGCGGTATACCCCACGATGGCCGAGAGGAGCAGCGTCTCGCCCGATCGGGCCCACCGCGCCTCATGCACCAGGAAGTCGCCAGGCACGGGCTCGGCGGGAGCACCGGGCGCCGGGATCACGAAAGCTTGGGGCCGAGTTCCACCCGCCCGGATGCCCTTCACGAGCAGTCGGTCGTCACCGGGGGCGAAGGCCATGGACAGCCCTCGTAGGCTGAGGCCATCTTCGGTTGTGGTCCCCTGAACCGTCAGCGAGCGCCTGAGGGGTGCATCCGGAGCGGAGGGGTCGACGACCACGATCGCGGCCTGGTCCGGCTCCAGGCCTTGGGGATAGGCCATGACCATGGCCAGAGCGCGGCCCGACGGAGCGGCGAGAGCGTCGGCAAGGGCGCCGGCGCCCAGCATCCGGTACTCCGCGCGTGCCAGGTCGACCAGGCACACGCCGTCGGGAGCTTGGCCGTCGGCCTGGGGGACGACGACGAGTGCGCCTCCTCCCTCGGGCAGGTAGGTGATCCGGGAGGCCTCGCCTTCGGGATCGGCGGGTACCTCCATCACCGTAGCGGGCGAGTCGGGTGCGTCCAGATCGATGCGGATCAGGCGGCGGGCCGTCCGCTCGGCATTGGCGGGGATCTCGACGAGTAGGGAGTCGCCGCCGGGGGTGAACTGGTAGCTCAGGGCATAGCGCCGGTCGGGCGGGTGCTCCATCAGCAAGTGTGGATCGCCGCCGAGGGCGTGGTACACGATCCCCCTTGCGGTGGTGTAGGCAGCGGCCTCGAAGCGGGGGGCGAAGACGGGCAGGAAGGCCTCGGCTTCTGGGTTCAGGCGGAACTCCTCATCGAGGGTTCGGTCATAGATGTTCAGGACCAGGCCAGCCCGATCTGGTCGCTTGGAGAAGTAGGCGATGCGCCCCCCCTCCTCGATGATGCGGCCGCCCACCACGAGCTGCCGGTCACCCAGTACCCTGGGCCGGGTGCCATCGGCATGGCAGAGCATCAGGTCCTGATACTCGCTCGCGGGCCCCTGGGAGGCGACGGCGTAGGCGACCTGGGCCCCCTCCACCGGAGTGAAACTGGCGATGGAGTACCTGCCCGAGGCCGGGGTGGAGGTCGGCACGGCTGGGTCGACGGCGTACAGGGCATTTCGGGTACCATCTTCGAGCACGACGAGCCAAAGCGCACTTCCCGCCCAGACCGCCTTCCGGATCTGGCTGCCCGCATCGTGCCTAACTCGTGCCAGCTCGGCCTCGAACCCTGTGACCAGATTGCGCACACGCGGGTGGGGACTATCAGGGGGCACGTAGATGGCGTACTTGCCATTTGGCGCGATGGAGACCCAGCGCCAACTCGCGGCCTCCCCCGCTTCCTGACTCGTGCCATCGGGCGCGAGGCTGAGGAACCCATAAGCCGGTGGATCGCCCGGCTCGGTCCACACTACCTTGGGACGCCCTTGGCCGAGGGCGGGGGGTATCACGAGCACCGCCAGCACGAGAGTGAGCATATGGGTACGGCCGATTGGCAAGGCAGCAACCCTCCAGTCCAAAAGGCCGGGCGGTTTCGCCTCGACCTGAGGAATGGTATCCCTAGCCACGGTACCGGGCAATGGCCGCCAAGCGTTGCGGGCACCCTACCATAGGGGAGTGGTTATTGGCAGCTCGATCCCCTATTGCGCCCGGGCACGATCTTAGGCTAGTATAAGACGTCGATACGGGGGCTCCTTGTTCCTGAGGGCGCCCCATTGGTTAGACGCATGGCGAGGTCGCGAAGGTGGATGACCTGGTCCGTGCGAAGAAAGCGCACGTGGAGTCGAGTGCCTGGGTCAGGCCTGGGCACATGAGCGTTCACAGAAATGAGGAGGATGACCACATTGCGTAAGTCCCACATGAAGCTACTGTCGTGCACTGCCGTTGTGCTGCTGCTCGCCGTTCTGGCGACCAGTGCCATGGCGGACGGATGGCCGCGTCCGGACAAGTACGAGTACACCCGCGAGCTGTTCACGGGCTCCTTCCCTGTCGTGAACAACACCGTCGAGTTGTTGGTTGTCCAGCGGAACATCGTTGGCGACCGCATCTCCTCCGATGAGAGCAGGATCTACGTCCCCGCCGGCGAGAAGGTTCGCTTCCACGTGACCTCCCTCGACGCCGACTACGTAGTGAAGATCGAAGAGGTCGGGCACACCAACCCGCTCCTCGAGGTTGCCGTCAGTGGCGGCGGCCAGGCCGAGGACACCCTCCGCCGCGGATTGGGCCTCAAGGAGGTCCGTGAGGTACTGCTGCTCAAAGACGGCAAGTACCTCGTCGGTGGCGACTGGTACGTCGTACCCGAGGGCTAGACCCTGGTCGTGATACCTTCCATAATGATGAAGCGGCGCCCGGCATGACCGCGGGCGCCGCTTCTCGCGTTACGGCGCCTGCTTGCCGGGACAGAGGTGTCCGATGCGTCGACTCTGGTCAAGCTCACTGCTCGTCGCCCTCGCCACTCTGGTGGGCTGTGCGGGTGGGCCTGCCCCACCGGGAGGCGACGAGGCACCGGCCGACACTGGCCTGGAGCCAACGGCTGTACTGGCCACGAATGTGGGCTCAGTCGCCGATCTCGCCCTGGCGGGTGACACGGTATACGCCCTCATCGGCTCACCGGACGCGCTATCGCTGATCGCCGTGCCTATGGCGGGCGGCCCCGCCACCACCCTGACGACGGGGATCGAGGGAGCCCGGTCCCTGGCGGGCTTCGGAAACTCCTGCGCATACCCCGACCAGTCCACAGGCGACGCCTACCTCGCTACTCCGGGCCAAGGCACCGAGTTGATCAGCAAGGGGTTCTCGGGCGAGGTGGGGCCCTGGATCGCGTCCGAGGGCCAGGTGTTCTTCTATGCCCGTCCGTCGGACGGAGTGATCGCGTCCGTCGGACTCAGCGCCTCCGGCGGGGGAGGGGACGAGCCGACGGCTCCGCCCCAGCTCCTCAAGCCCCTGGGCACGGCCGGCGACCCGGAGCTGCTCGCCGCCGGCGAGGAGCATGTGTACTTCGCCCAAGACAATCGCTCGGTGCTGGCGCGCCTGCCCGTGGGCGGCACTGACGAGACGCCCGAGGCCGTGACAACGACCTTGGGCACGCTGACCGATGTCGACGCCACAGGCTCTCGGTACATCGCCGCTGGAACGGGTGGCGTACGCATCGGCGAGGTATCGCTGACATCCCGGGGAGACGTGGTCGCGGTGGCCCTCGCGGGCGAGGGCCTGGGCTATGCTACGCGAGATGCGGTCTACGGCGTCGCTGAAGGGACGTCGGTAGCCGAGGTCGCTAACGGCGAGGGGATCTCGCACCTGGTGGGCGGCGAGGGTGTACTGGTGTTCGCCGACGACACCGGCGGCGGACGCATTGCCTTGGTGGATCTGACGCCGCCAAGCGAGGAGCCGGGCTAGTTCAGGGATTGGGCGCCGGTTAGTTAAGCGGTCCGAACTGTATCTCGTTGTGCTCGCGGTCCTCGGTGATGGTGCAGTACTTCTGCTGCTCGGTGAGGACCACGGTCACGTCCCGGACGCGCACCTTGGTACCCGCGTACGCCTCCTGCATGACGCGGATGCTGCCGCCTTCGGAGGCGCCCATATCGGCTTCGACGGTTTTCATCTCGGCTTTGAGCTGCTTCTGGATCTCCTCCAGCTTGACGCGCCCCTCGAGGGCTTTGCGGATGTTCTGCTGGGTGTCGGGCGGGAAGGTGGAGATGTCGGCTCCCTGCGCGACAGGTCCCAGGGCTCGGTTGAACTTCTCGATGTTGGCCTTGCACTGCTCGATCCGCCCCTGCAGCTGCTCGCGCCTTTCCAGAAGCAGGTAGTCCACGCCCACGATGATGTAGGTCTCGCCGCTGGAAGGGGAGCCGAGCTTCTTGACCTCGATGGTCTTGCCGGCCCTGGCGGTGCCGCCCATGATGCAGCCGCGCCCCTGGGTGCAGAAGATGGAGCCCCGGGCGCTAACGTCGGAGTTCAGGATGCCCTTGCGGCAGGTTACGTCGCCGCCGGCCCGGATGACGGCCCCTTCGGCGAAGGCTGCCTCGATGTTGCCCTCGGCTTCGACCAGGCCCTTGCCGCCAGCGACGATCCCTTGGGTGATGGATATATTGCCCTCAGCCCGGATGAAGGCCGCGTCACAGCGCCCCATAACCTGGATGTTGCCGCCGGCCCTGATGACCGCGCCTTCGGCCACATTGCCCTTGACGTTCACGTCGGCTACGAAGAGCACATCGCCCGTGGCTACGGTCACGTCGCCGTTGATGGTGTGCTCGGTCAGGACGTAGAAGGTGTTGTTGCTGTCGTCGACGAGGAACTCGCCCGCTTCGGCGGCGTAGTACTGGACGACTCGTCCCTCTTCCTTGGCATCGATGCGGAAAGTGGGCCGGGGCGTGGGGTCCTCGGGCACTGGCGGGGGTACCTCTTTGCCCAGCACGTTGGTGCCGCGGAGTCCCTCCTTGGCCACGACCTTCCGTGCCACCTGCTGCCCCTGCTGGACGTTGATGATGGGGGCTGGGAAGTGGTAGTCCGTATGGCCCTCGCCTGCGTCGGCGTCGGCTTCCTCGGTATGCTGAGGCCGCTGAGGGGGGGCGACGAGTACCTCGAACTTGGCGGGCTCTCCGGGCTTGGGGTGGGTGCCCTTGGCGACCACACCCGTCTGGGGCTCGCCCGATTCCTGGCAGCGGCGCACCAGCTCGGTCAGCCGATCCTCGTCCACGCCGTACACGACGCCCGCCGACGAGAGCCGGCCTTTGGCGCCAGGCGGGAGAACGGCGCTGCCGCCCTCTCCCGGGGGCAGAATCGTGACCGTAGCGGTCATCTTGTCCTGGGAGATCTCGACCCGAAGGTCTCCATCTCGGGCGCCCTGCTGAGCTGCATTGGAGTCGGTCTCCGACATAGCCGCCTCCCATCTCCGCCACTGCTTGAGGTGACGGATTCTTCACCGATGAGCCGGTGCCTGCACCGGCTACCTAGCTGAGAAGGGCTTCCACCTCTTGCCGCGTGGGCATGGAAGGTTGAGCCCCGAGCCGCGTGGTCGCAAGCGCCCCACAGGCGTTCGCAAACCGCGCTGCCTCCGCGAGGGACTGCCCCTCGCAGAGTGCCACCGCCAACCCGGCGGTGTAAGCATCACCCGCAGCCGTGGTATCGACCGCGTCGACCCGGAACCCGGCGATCAAAACCGGCTCACCCGCACCCGCGATTACCGATCCCTTTGCACCTATCTTCAACGCCACCAACGGTACTCCTTGTTCGCGAAGGCGCCGAGCCGTCTCCTCCGGTGACCCCGAAGCGGGCAGTCCCAGAC
>WJIW01000551.1 GCA_014730065.1 Armatimonadia bacterium
CTTCTGGGATGGATCGCCGCCGACACCGCCCCGCCCGCTGACATGGCCCACGTGCCCGCATGCGACCGCGCCCGATTCGTCGGCCGCGAGGTCGAGGCATCGGACGTCGAGGCCCTCCGGATGTACGCCGACCATGCCGCACACATCCTGTCGGCCAGCCAAGACGCCGGTACCGTGGAGTTCGACCGGGAGGCCCAGGCCATCTCCGAGCTGGATTCCAGGGTACTCGTCTCCGGGGCCACCCCCACCGACGCCGCCGAGTGGCTGCTGGAGGTGCTGGATACCCACCTGCCGGGGTTGGTCCATTCCACGGTACGGTACATCAGCGACTGGACCCAGTCGGCGGTGCTGTTCGCGTCTCGCGGGCCCTTGGAGCCCTACCTGGAGCGAGAGGTGTCGCTCTATGACGTGCGCCGCCCGTCGGGCCGGGTGTTCAAGACGGGGGAGCCCGTCGTCCACCGGAAGGACGATGAGGGCAACTGGAGCGAGTGGATGCGGGGATGGCTCGATGCGGGGCATCCGGGCTTCGAGGGTGCCCTGACCGGCCACGATGTGGCCCATATCCTCATCCATCCCCTGCAGATCGAGAACCATCTGGTAGGGACCCTGGGCCTGTTCCTCAGCGAGCGTGACTCGGTGGGCGCGGGGGCCGCCAAGTGGATGGTCGACCGGGCGCTGGAGCGAGCCCAGGCCTGCGCCACCGCTGCCCGGATGCAGGAGCGGCTACGGAGCGAGGCCATCGAGCAGGCCATGCCCGACCTGCTGCCCGCTATCGCCCACAAGCTGGGCACTCCGCTCTTCCTGGCGAACCGGGAGATCCGGGCCTTCGGCCTGGATGTGGAGGAGGGGTCGGCATCGGTGGGGTCGGCCCGGGAGGCTATGGCCAATCTCAAGCGGCACATGGACAAGATCGACGCCATCCGCCGGCAGTTCCTGGAGATGGCCACCGCCGGCGGACGGCAGCGACGCAAGATGGATCTCGCCCAGGTGCTGCGGGACGCCGTGGCCGACGCCACGGAGGGAGTCTGCGACGAGTTCGAGGTGGACCTGACCCGGTGTCCCGACGAGGCGCCGGCGTACGCTTCCCCCGAGGACATATCCGAGGTATTCTACGAGCTTGCCGCCAACGCGGTCCGGGCCCTGGATGGCCGAGGCGTGCTGACCATCGAGGTATCTCCGTACCCCGGCCCGAAGGAGTCGCCCGTTGCTTGGCGGGTTACCTTCGAGAATGCCGGCTGCATACCGGAGGAAGACAAGACGCGGATCTTCGATCCGTTCTACACGACCAACCTGGCCTCGGGCACGGGGCTGGGGCTTTCTCTGGTTCGGAGGCTGCTCCGGGCCAACCAAGGGAGCATTCGCGAGATCGGCGACGATAGCGTGGTCTTCGAGGTACTGGTGCCCACCCGGGCCGAGTCCCGAGGCGGCGCGAAGGGAGAGGCGCAATGACATCCGAGACGCAGAGCAGTCTGCCCGGCGGTCCCATTCGGGTATTGCTGGTGGATGACGAGATCGAGGAGATGGCCGATACCTTCGTGCGGTCGCTGAGCCGTCACGGCTGGGAGCTGGAGACCCTGGCCACGGTGGCCGAGGCCAAGAGGCGCTTGCAGGAGGACCCGCCCCTGGATGTGGTCGTGACCGACATGGTCATGCCCGAGGGCGATGAGGGCGGGCTCCATGTGGTCGAGGCCGCCCACCAGCATGATCCGGCCCTCCGGATCATCGTGCTGACCGCCCGAGGAACCCCCGCCACGGCCTTCGCCAGCGGCCGGAGGGGCGTGCGGGCATATGTGGACAAGCTGAACCCCTCGGAGGATCCCGAGGACAAGATCGCCTTCCTGGTGCCCATCCTGGCCAAGGAGACACGGCGCATCCGGCAGATCCGGGAGAAGGTCCAGGAGGGCGCCCTGGATGCCGAGTCGCTGCGCGCCACGCTGGAGATGGCTCGGGAGGCTCGGGAGCGCTTCAGCCACGACCTGGACGCCTTGACCGAGGCCGCGGAGCGCGGCCGCTTCGAGGCCGCCATCGGCTCTGGCCGGGAGGCCGCCGACGCGTGCGAGGAGCTTCTGATGTACCTGGACTACTTCGTGAGCGAGTCGCTGGGTGAGGAGACACCCTGAGAAGGCTCATGTTCCGCCTCCGGGCGGACGGCGGGGGCCGGCCGACCCTCACGGGCCGTTCCGAACACAGACGACCATACCATCCCCGGGAGGCGAGGCTAGCCCCGCCTCCCGGGCGGATCCTACAGCGTATACGGCGCTCTCATATCCGGCATCAGCATCGCATTCGCTTCGGGGTCGCCCTGGACCGATTCCGTCTCGGGATCCCAGTCCAGCGCCCGGCCGAGGGCCATGGCGATGTTGTTCAGGTGGCAGATGGTCGCCGTGCGGTGGCCGATCTCCGCCGAGGCGAAGGGCTCCTCCCGGCTGTGCACGCAGTCCAGGAAGTTCCGCCGATGGCTTGGGGTGCGGCCCAGATCCACGTCGCCATCCTTCAGCTCGATCTCCAGCAGTGACGCGGGATCGGCCTCCAGGGCGCCGCCGTGGATGTGAACGAAGATCGAGCCTTCGGTACCCTCGAACCGCAGGCCCCGGGGCCCCTCGGTCGTGCCGACCATGGTAACTCCATTGGCGTACTCGTTGATGAAGTCGTAGTCCCAGTAGGTGTTGTACAAGCTGCCGGGGGTCTGGACCCCCGTGGCTTCGTAGCGCGTGGGCCCGGTATTGTCGGCGTCATTGCCGAGCTGCCCGATGTCGATGACATGGGCGCCGCGATCGGTCATCTCGCCCCCGCCGTAGCTGAGGATGAAGCGCCACCAGAAGTGGGTGCGGCGCGGCGTGTAAGGCACCTGGGGCGTGTGGCCCAGCCACTGGTTGTAGTCGAAGCCCTCGGGCACGGGCTCGGGCGGCGGGACCTCCGTCAGGGCCTTGGCCTCCTGGTGGTGTCCATCGGAGCACGGCAGGTTGATGTGGATGGTATGGAGGTCGCCGATGTACCCGCTGCGCACCAGCTCGCAGGCGTACCGGCAGTTGGGGTTGGATCGCTCGTGGCTGCCCGTCTGGAGCACCACGCCGTTGCGGCGGACGGCATCGACGATGGCCCGTCCCTCGCCCACGGAGTTGGCCAGGGGCTTCTCGCAGTAGATGTCCTTGCCGGCATCGGCGGCGGCGACCGAGGCCAGGGCATGCCAGTGGTCGGGGGTGGCGATGCAGACGGCATCGATGTCCTCCCGGGCCAGCAGCTCGTGCAGGTCGGCGTAGGCCTCGCAGCCCTCCCACGCCTCGCCCGTGCGCTCCGAGTAGACCTGGTTCACATGGGCCTTGGCGGGCTCGCGCCCCTGGCCCC
Organism: Armatimonadia bacterium; assembly: GCA_014730065.1. Taxonomy (GTDB): domain Bacteria; phylum Armatimonadota; class Zipacnadia; order UBA1398; family UBA1398; genus UBA1398. Next base: position 3,346 of record WJIW01000551.1, read on the forward strand.
CTCGGTCGGTGTCCACATCGCACACGGCCACGACCTGGACCTCGGGCTCGTTGATGAATGCGTTCAGGTTCGCCATGCCCATTCCACCGACGCCGATGAAGCCCATGGTGACCCGGTCGTTGGGTGCGGCGCCTTGCCGGCCGAGGGCCGAGGCGGGGATGATGGCCGGCATGGCGAGCGCCCCGGCCACCGCGCTGCTTCTCTTCAGAAAGTCTCTTCGTGTGGAGCGGCTTAGGTCGCTCATCGTCTGATCTCTCCTTTGGGTATCGAGCCAACTCAAACCCCTTCATCGCAAGGGTACCGTAGACCTGTCTGGGGTGGCCTCCCGCCCGAATCGGGCTCGATGCACCTTCGGTGTCAGGTAATTGAGAACTGGTGTATGTAGACTGAAGGACACATGCCAAGTGCTTCCTGTGCCGCGCTAGGAGGTCGATCGTGCAATGTAGACGAACCACACGGGCACTGAGTGGCAAGGGGGCTCCCACCGGAGGGCAGACAGGCCGGTGAGGAGGTAAGAACCAGCGGCGCATGGGCCGAGCCGCAGCCGGTAGGGAGCACGCCGTCCACTCCCGCGGGCATGGCCCGCGTCAGCGCCTATTAGGACGAAGAAGGATGGCTCGCGTATGGACATACGACCACATAC
>WJIW01000552.1 GCA_014730065.1 Armatimonadia bacterium
GACATGGTACGCGGTCTCGCCGCCGGGGGCAGCCACCCGCCGTCCGACTCGGAGCAGGCGCTCCGCGCCGGCGACGCGGCGACGGATCTCCGATGCAGCGAGCCAGCCCGAAGCGGGACGCTCATAGCCGAGGGAGGCGGCCCGGTCGGCCGCACGGCTGGCCTCGGCGAGGAGAAGCGCATGGTAGGCGGCGTGAGCCCGCAGGTAAGACCTGTCGCCGTCGAGGTCGCCCGTCGCGCCCCACTCGAGCGTCTCGGAATAGGCGCGGGCGTACCGGCCCTGGGAGATCAGCCCGAGGACCTCCTGCGGCTCGGCAGCCTGGGCCAAGGCGCAGAGTGTGGTCAGGGCGATGGGCAGGGCCAGGCTGGCTCCCGGGCGGAGGGTCAAGGCTGCCGCGGTCCCTTCTCGGCCGGTGGCTCGGGGGGCTTCCGCGACCGGCGCGTGCGCCGCTTGGGTTGCAGGATCACGACACCGATGGTCTTCATCAGGATCAGCACATCGAGCCGCATGGAGAGATTGCTGATGTAGTAGAGGTCGTACTGGACTTTGGAGGCCACGTCATCCAGGGACTCGCTATACGACTGGCGCACCTGGGCCCAGCCCGTCAGGCCGGGGCGCACGAAGTGCCGCTGGTTGTAGAGGGGCACCTCGGCCTGATAGCGCTCCACCAGGTGGGGCTGCTCGGGCCGAGGACCGACGAGGCTCATCTCGCCCTTCAGGACCAGCAGGAGCTGGGGCAGTTCATCGAGGGACACGGCACGGAGCGTGCGGCCCACTTTGGTGATCCGGGGATCGTCGGGCCGTGGCTTGGCCTCGGGAAGTCCATCGCCGCCGGCCCTGGGGCCCTGCTCCTCGACGTCGATCATGGTGCGCAGCTTGACCAGGGTGAACCGCCGTCCGCGCAGCCCGATGCGCCTCTGGGTATAGAAGACGGGGCCCGGTGAGTCGACCTTGATGGCGATGGCGCAGATGGCGATGATCAGCACCGCCAGGGGGAGTAGGGCCAGGGAGACGAGCACATCCAGGGCGCGCTTGATCTTGGTCGCGTACAGGTTCGTCTCGACCCAGCGCACGCCGGCCAGCCATTCGTCATCCTCGAAGTAGAAGATGGCCGCCTTGCCGGTGACCTCTTCGTACGCTTCCTCCAGCCGTGGGGTGCTCACGCCGCGCAGAGCGCTCTCGGACAGCGCCCGGGCGACGACCTCGGGCACCGGCTGGCGGTGACAGAGGACCAGATCGGTGACGCCCTCCCGGGCGACGACCTCCTGAAGCTCCCCGGGCTCGAAGACGGGCCCCATGACCTTGGCGTCCTGGGGGGCATCTCCGAGGGGGACCAGGCCCACGTACTCCATGAGGGGGTCTTCGGGCCGGCGCAGAGCCTGCCGGAGCTCGGCGGTGCCCGGCGCGTCGCCGACCAGGAGCAGCCGCCGCTCGATGGCTCGTCGAGGGATGGTCCGATACAGCAGAGCGCGATGGGCCGAGGCCAGCACCGCGAAGACCTGGCTACCGATGAGGACGGCATAGCGCACGTGGTCGGGGACGTTGGTGACCAGCTCCACGAGGCCGAACCCCGCGATGGTGGCCGACCCCGTGGCGAACACGGCCCGTGGCCATGCGTAGGCGAAGCGGCGCCAGTGGCGTGGGGAGTCCAGATCGAGCAGGCTTAGTCCGGCCAGCCATGCCAGAGCGAGAACGACGCAGTCGGCGTACCAGCTCGCATGGGAGGTCAGGTCGGAATGGTCGATACCGGGCAGGATCCATGCGGCCACATAATACGAGGCGATGATGGCGGCGACATCCAGGGCTCCGGCGAGGCCGCGAAAGGCGGCCCGGATCATGGACTCGCTGCGGCGCTTGCTCGAGCTGGCTGGGTCCGGTCGCGCGCCCCCGGATCGGTGCCCGTCGCCCCTCTCCTCTGCCATGGGATCCTCCGGAAGACGTAGGTCAGTCAGAGCATCTTCGTGGCTGGGGTGTCAACTCCTTGAATCCACCCGCGCCCCTGGCGCACACTGGTTACGGTATGCCGAAGGAGGACGCCCCTTGCCCCCATACTACGCGGCCATCACCGGTGCCGGCATCGTCTGCCCGGCCGGTCACTCCAAGGCCGGGCTGGCCGAAGCCCTCCGGGCCGGGCACCGGTTCCACGGCTGGGTCACCCGGTTCGAGGTGCCCGAGGATGGACCCCAGTTCGCCTGCGAGGTCGACGACTACGACCTGTCGGAGGTCCTCGGCAGCAAGAAGAGCCGAATCGATCCCGTCCAGTCGCATTTCCTGGCCACATGCCGGTATGCCTTGGAAGAGGCCGATCTGTCCGTCGGCGATGGGCCCCGCGATGACGTGGGCGTCGCCTATGCCACCACCTACGGGCCCGCCCAGAGTGTGGAGCAGTACAGCCGGCGGCTGGCTGACCGCGGCGCCCGCTATGCCAATCCCATCATGTTCAACAACACCTACATCAACGCCGCGCCGAGCCTGGCAGCCATCGAATGGGGCCTGCGCGGGCCGAACCACACCCTGTGCGCGGGGTGGGTGGGAGGCGTGGCGGCCCTCGATACCGCCCTCAGGGCGCTTGAGACCCAGGCTGCCGAGGTGATGCTGGCGGGCGCTTCCGAGTCCCTGTCGGAGACGGTCTACCTCGATCTGTGCTCGCGCGGAATCGTGGCCATGGGTGAGAATCCCGGCGATGCCCGGGATCTGACCGGAATGGTGCCCTCGGAGGGCGCCGGGGCCCTGGTGCTTGAGCACCCCGAGGCGGCGGAGGGGCGGGGGGCGTCGACGCTGGGGACGCTGCTCGCGGCCGCCCACGAATCGGCGCCCGATTCCGCTTCGGCCTACGGCGCGGCCCTGTCCCGGGCCCTGGATGGTGCTCCCGAGCCGGCGCTGTACCTCTCGCCCGCCGATGGCATCGAGAGCCTGGCCACGGCCGAGCATGAGGCCCTGCGCCGGGCCGGCCTGACCCACGACGCCGTGAGGACGGTTCGGCTGGCCGACATGCTGGGTGAGATGATGGCGGCGTCTGCGCCCGTGGCTATCGCCCTGGCCCTAATGATCCTGGATCCGGGCGAGACCGCCCTGATCGGCGCCCTGGACGACGGAGCCGGCGGTGCGGTCGTGGTGACCAAGGGGGATGCCTCGTGACCGAGACTCGCGACGAGCTGCTGGGCTACCTCCGGACCATGTGGGTGATCCGGCACTTCGAGGAGGCCCTCGATGACCTGTTCGGGCGTAGCCTGATTCGGGGGACGTGCCACCTGTGTGTCGGGCAGGAGGGGGCTGCGGTGGGCGCGTGCGCGGCCCTGCGGCCCGGCGATCAAGTCAGCTCCACCCACCGCGGCCACGGCCACTTCATCGCCAAGGGTGGGGATCCGAGGCGGGTCATGGCCGAGCTTTTCGGCAAGGCCACCGGGTACGCGGGCGGCCGGGGCGGCAGCCAGCACATGGCCGGCTGGGATGTGGGGTTCCTAGGCTCCAACGGCATCACCGGCGGCGGCATTCCCGTTGCCACCGGCGCGGCCCTGAAGGCCCAGACCCTGGGCGAGGACCGGGTCGTCGTGTCCTTCTTCGGCGATGGCGCCACGGCCCAAGGCGCCTTCCACGAGGCACTCAATATGGGCTCCCTCTGGAAGCTGCCGATCCTGTACTTCTGTGAGAACAACCTGTACGCCATGTCCACACCGCTGGCCCAGCACTCGGCCGTGCCGTCGGTCGCCGACCGGGCCGCCGCCTACGGAATGCCCTCGGTGGAGATCGATGGCAACGATCTGTTGGGGGTGAAGGCCGCCGTGGCGGGAGCGGCCGAGCGCGCCCGGGCCGGTGGGGGGCCGACCCTCATCGACTGCCGGACCTACCGGTTCCTGGGGCACTCGAAGTCCGACAAGCGGGAGTACCGTACCGAGGAGGAGGAGGCCCAGGCCCGGCAGCGGGACCCCATCCTGCGCTTCCGCGACCTGCTGCTGGCCCGGGAAGACTTCAGCGAGGCCGACCTGGCAGCCATCGACGCCGAGGCCAAGGCCATCATCGCCGACGCCGTGGAGTTCGCCGAGGGCAGCCCCGAGCCGGAAGGCGATCCGACTCAGTCGGTCTACGCCGGATGAGAGGACGGCCTGGTGCATCCCCGAAGCCCTGCGTATGGGGACTGAGATGATCGACGACAAGCGTCTGCAACAGGCCTACGATCGACACGGGTTCTACTCGCTCCAGCTCGAGGTGGGCGATGTATGTCACCAGGGATGCGTCTACTGCTACATGAACGCCCTGGAGACGCCGGCGAACACCCTCTCCGATGAGGACGTTCGGGTCATCCTCCACGACGCCGTCGCACTGGACATGACCGCCATCGAATGGCTGGGCGGTGAGCCGCTGCTGAGGGAGTCCATCTTCGGACACATGGCGGTGGCCGCCGACCTGGGCTTGCGGAACAACGTGTGGACCGGCGGCTTGCCTCTGGCTGACCCCGACGTTCGGCGGTCGGTGGTGGACCACGCCCGGCACGGCTTGATCTCCGTCCACGTCTCCACCGTGGATCCCGGCGTGTACCGCAAGCTCCATCCCGCCGCCGACCCCGCGAACCTCCACCGGGTTCTGGGCAGCGTCCAGGCCGTGGTCGACATGGACTACCCCACGGACCAGATGCTCAACTCGGTGACCTTCACCGGCCTCCAGACCGCCGAGGACATGATCCGGACCATCGATACGTTCGAGGAGCGCTGGGGCATCCGCACCTCCCTGAACGTGTACCACACCTACCTGCGGCCCGGCAGCGACCCCGGCGCCCTGGAGCGGTTCATCCCCGACCCCGAGGCGGTCCGGCGGGTATATGAGCGGTACGCCCGGCAGTGGGGCGTGGATGAGTTTCCCATGAACTGTGTCGACAAGCGCTACTGCTCGGCCACCTTCGCCGTGTTGTGCGACGGCAGCGTCACGCCCTGCGCCACGGTCCGCGAGCCCGGCGCGCCGAGCATCCACGGCCGGCGAAGGCTGGCCGAGATCGTCACAGAGAATCGCGACCATCTGAGTATCGAGGAGCTGCGCAACCCCGCGAGCTTGCCGCCCGGTTGCCGGGCCTGCCGGATGAATGACGCCTGCTTCGGATGCCGCTCGCGGGCGTACGCCGCCGGCCGGGGCCTGTACGGGCGCGACCCGCGCTGCTACGGCCCACGGACTTGATGCCCGAAGCCGGTGCTAGCGGGCTGGCTTGATGTGGCATGTCGTAAGGGGTGGCCTGAACCTCGGGCCGCCGGTTGCGTCTCGACTCGGGGAGGTCTCCATGGGGCCGCGAGCCACCATCCTGGCCGGGCTACTCGTCGGCATAGTTGTCGCCGGATCGGTGGGGCTCGCCCAGCCCAGACAGGGCGCCGGCCGGCGGGGTGTGGGTCCGGAGGCCGAGGTGTTCGCTGCCCGGCGATCGGGTGACGAAGCGCGGCTCGCGAAGGCGCTGCATGCCCTGGCACTGCACCGTCTGGAGTCGGGCCGGGCGACGATGGCCCTGCCCCCGGTCAATGAGGCCCTGGCCCTCTACTCGGCAGCAGCCATGCCCACCGAGACCATGACCGTCCTGCTGACCAAGGCCAGGATCCTATCGGAGACGGGCCGCACCGATCTCGCGCTGCTGGCGGTGGAGCGCGCGAAGGAGCTGGCCGAAGGGCTCGACGATGCGACCATGATCGGCTACCCGCTGCTGCTGGAGGCGTGGGTTGCCTTCGCCGACGGGCAGTGGCAGCGCGCCGCCGGTGCCGCCGAGCGGGCGGCCGAGATCAACGGTGAAGCGGGCCGGGTAGAGGAAGCCGTCTCCGCGTGTCAGGTGTGGGCCGCGGCGACCGCCGTGCACGACCCCGGGGCTGGACGGAGCCTGCTTCTGGAGGTGCTCAGCTACCTGGAGGACGACGCCTACCGCCCGCAACGGGCCGAGCTGCTGGTCCAGCTCTCCCAGATCGAGCGCGACCTGGGCATGCACGGAGAGGCCCTGGAGCACGCGGTGGAGGCCCACGAGGCGGCCGAGGATCGGGCGAGCGCCCTGACTCTGGGCGACTCGCTGGAGGCCCTGGCTCTGGCCCAGTGGGAGGCGGGGGAAGTCGAGACGGCCATCGAGCTTCTCGAAGGCGCCGTGCATCTGGGGAACTCGCGCCGCATGGGCTTGCCCCTCGCCCGGTGGGCGGCCAGCCTGGGATTCCTCTACGAAGCAACGGGCCAGAACGAGGATGCGGTCCGGCACTACCGCACGTCCGTAGCCGCCGGCGAGCGGGCCATGCGTGCCAAGCCCGAGCAGATCGACCATGCGGTCGCCGCCTCCAAGCGGGCCGACGCCTATCTCGGCCTGATCCGTTTGGCTCTGGCCGATCGCGACTCGGAGCTGGCGTTCCAGCTCAGCGAGGCCATGCGGGCCCAGCGGCTGTCGTCGATGCTCGCCCTGCGGGATCTGGAGCTCGGCGATTCCCTCTCCCCCGACCTCCTGGACCGGAAGTCGGCCCTGGAGGATGAGCAGCAGTCCATCGCGGAGCAGCTTGCCGGCACCGTGCTGAGCGATGTGGAGCGGGACGATCTGGTCGAGCGGCTGGTGGAGCTGGATCGCGAGGAGGCCCGCCTGGATGCGCAGATCCGCCGGGAGTCGCCACGGGTGGCGCGGGTTCTCCGTCCCGAGCCCATGGAGGCCGCCGCCGTCGCCGATCTGCTGCCTGCCGGGAGCGTGTTCCTCAGCTACGTGTTCATCGAGGAGCGGCGGATCGTGGCCTTCGCCGTACCGGCGGGCGGTGCCGTCATCGCCCGGTCCATCGTCGTCGAGGACGATCCCGACTCCGCCGCCCGGCGGCTTCGCGATGCCATCGCCGACAGGGACCCGGTGGTGGAGGAGTATCTGAGGCGCGGCCATGACGCCCTCATCGAGCCCGTGACGCGCGAGCTGGAGGGGTGCGAGCGAGTCATCGTCAGCCTGGATGGTCCCCTCCACTACGTCCCCTTCGGGGCCCTGACCTCGCCCGATGGCGAGCGGCTGGTGGAGCGGATGGCCGTGTCCATGGCGGCGTCGGCGACGGTTCATGCTCAACTCATTCAGGCGGAGGAGGGACGGCCCGAAGCCCCGGCTTCGGTGCTGGCGGTGGGTGACCCCTACTACGAGCCCTTCGCGGAGCAGCGGGCCATGGCGCTGGCTGGGATGGGGGGGCATCGAGGCGGCGGCCGCCACGCTCGGCCGCTGGCAACCCGTGGGACGCGCGGATCGATGAGCCGATGGGGACCGGGAGCGCGGCTCGACTTGGCCCTGCCCAGGCTGCCGTACTCGGGCGAGGAGGCTCTACGGGTCTCGGAGCACTTCCCCGGCGCCGCTCAAGCTCTTCTAGGAGTGGATGCCACCGAGGCGGCGGTGCGCCTACTCAGCCGTGGCCACGGCTTCGTGCACATCGGCGCCCATGGATGGCTGAACCCCGCCGATCCCGCCAACTCGGCCCTGGTCCTCACCCCCGGTGATGGCGCGGGCAGTCCGGGGCCCGATGATGGCCTGCTGCAGGTGAGGGAGATATTCGGCCTGGATCTCAATGCCGACCTGGTGACTCTCTCGGCGTGCCAGTCGGCCCTTGGCGCTAATCTGCGGGGAGAAGGCCTGCTGGGCATGACCCAGGCTTTCACCTACGCCGGGGCGCCCAGCGTCATCGCTAGCCTCTGGCCCGTCGACGATGAGGCCACCAGTGTGCTCATGTCACGGCTGTACGCCGGCCTGGCCGATGGCGTGCCGAAAGATGACGCCCTCGCCCACGCCATGGCGGCCACCGCCGCCGATCCCGAGTTCGGCCACCCCTACTACTGGGCTGCCTTCGGTCTATACGGCCTTCCGTAGACAAGGCCCCCGGAGCGGGTCCACCGAACCGTCTTCTCCACCTGCCGAGAGGAAGGCCGTGCCATGCTCATCCCCTGTCTCACCCTGATCACCGCCGCCATAGTGCATCCCGTGGACCTGACGGTCCTGGACTCGGCGACCGGCGAGCCCATGCCCTGCCAGGTGTACCTGAGTGATGCCGAGGGTAACCCGGTGCAGCCACCAGCTCTACCCTTCTGGCACGACCACTTCGCCCTGCCGGGGCAGGCACAGCTCGATCTGCCCGAGGGCGAGTACTCCGTCGAAGTCGAGCGCGGGCATGAGTACCGCCCCGTCCATGCCAGTCTCTCGGTGGAGGGCCCCGCGGAGCTGACCCTGACGCTGGAGCGCATGGTCGATATGTCCTCCCTCGGCTGGCGCTCGGGCGACCTCCACCTCCACCGCGATCCCCTGGCTCTGGAGCGGCTCCTGGATGCCGCCGACCTCTTCGTGGGCCCGAACATAAGCTGGTGGAACGATGGGAGCGCGTGGACCAGCCAGCCCGTCCCCCCGAACCCGGTGCGGACCTTCCCGGGGCCTCGGTACAGCGACATCATGGCGGGGGAGTACGAGCGGGGTGGGGGAGCCATCATGTTCTTCGGTCTGAATCGACCCCTCCCCATCCGGGGCTCGGCGTACGAGCATCCCCCCTCGGTGGAGTTCCTCGAGATGGGGGAGGATCGCGGCGCGTGGATCGACTGCGAGAAGCCCTTCTGGTGGGACATGCCCGTATGGGTTGCCACGGGCGCCGTGGATAGCATGGGGCTGGCGAACAACCACATGCAGAGGGATGGCATGCTGGACAACGAGGCGTGGGGCCGGCCCCGGCCCATGGACGAGTTCGCCGGCACCTTGGGCAATGGTCAGTGGAGCCAGTACATCTACTACCAGCTCCTGGAGTCTGGGCTGACCGTGCCACCGTCGGCAGGTAGCGCCTCGGGCGTTCTTCCCAATCCCGTGGGCTACAACCGTGTCTACGTGCACACAGGCGACGACCTAACCTATGACGGCTGGTGGGAGGGTCTCGCGTCGAGGCGGAGCTTCGTGACCAACGGCCCGCTGATCGACGTGCGAGTGGGCGGGGAGCTGCCGGGCGCGACCTTCCGCGTTGAGCACTCCGGCACGACACTGCCCATCGAGGTCGCGGCCTGGTCCAAGGACCCGGTCGGCGACCTGGAGGTTCTGGTGAACGGCGACGTGGCACTACAGGTGCCGCTGACCGCCGACGGCCGGTCGCGAACCGTAGGGGAGATAACCCTCGACGAGCCCGGCTGGATACTGATCCGGGCCATTGCCGATGTGGACCATACCTTCAGGTTCGCCTCGACGGCCCCATGGCGCGTCACGGGCCCCGATGGTGAGGACCGCATCAGCCGCCGAGCGGCCCAGTTCTTCATCGACTGGATCGACGAGCGTCAGGCCATGCTCGCCCTGAACGATGGCGGGCAGAGCCGGGACGTGAGCCGCCGGCTACTCCAGGCACGGAACTACTGGGTCGGCCGCCGGAGTCTGGCGACCTGCCCCTAGCGCGCCCTCACCGCTCAACGGTGATGGAGTCGATGCGTATCTCGATACCCCCCTCGCCGCCCGTGGGGTCCACGCGCAGTGATGTGATCGTGTGGCCCGCCCAGGCGGGGTCCTCGCCCACGGGTACCCGAACCTCATGCATCTCGCCATCGGGCACGACAGAGAAGGCGATCTCCCTCTGGGGCGAGTACCCGGGGGAGTCCACCGTCCCCCAGAACACACTGCCGACCTCGCCGCCAGTCACCGACATGCGTATCACCAGGACGTCCTCGGCCGTGCCGGGTGCCGACAGCCCTGGCCGGGTCAGGAAGGGGTCGCCGCCGGTTGTCATGAGCACCATCTGCCCGGCTTCCACGCTAGGGGGTGCCAGGTCGTTGGCCGCCTGCCATCCCTCCCGGGTCGCGTCGAACCCGAAGGCGATCTCATCCACCACGGGCGGGCCGGTGTAAGGCAGGCGATCGACGCCTCGCACCTCGATGGTGTGCTCGCCAAACTCGGCGACCCGGATCTCCAGGTCGTAGCCCTCCTCGTGCCAGCGCCACCCCGGCCCATCCTCGGCCCACACGTCCGCGACCTGGGGGATGGCGTCTCCGTCGATGAGCACCGCGCTGGGCTCGGCGATGCCGATGACCTCGATGGCGCCCCGCTGCGGAGCGACCATTGCCAGGTCGATAGCTAACTCGTCGCCCGCCCAAGCCATGTCACCGAATCGGGCGATCCCCCGCACGGCGAGGAACTCGTCGCCCTGGTGGACCACATAC
>WJIW01000553.1 GCA_014730065.1 Armatimonadia bacterium
CCCCAAAGATCCGTGGAGACTCGCTAGCCCAGCAACCCCTTGAGCAGCTCGGGGGCCTGCTCCAGGGCCTCGTCGCCCTTGGACGGGTCCTTGCCGCCCGCCCGTGCGAACTCGGGCCGGCCGCCGCCTCCCCCGCCACAGACCTTGGCCACGGCGCCGGCCAGCTTGCCGGCATTGGCCCCGGCGGCGACGGCGTCCTCACCCACCTTGCACACGATGGGCACCTTGCCATCGGCCACCCCAGCGACCACGGCGACGACCTGGGCGTCCTTCTCGACGAGCCGGTCGGCCAGGCCCGAAAGCTCCTCCTGATCGGCGCCCTCGAGCTTGGCGGTCACGATCTTGACGCCATCGGCGACCTGGGTAGCCTCGGAGGCGAGGCCCTCGGCCGACGGACCCGAGCCCCTGCGCTTCAGGTCCTGGATCTGCTTGCGCAGGTCCTTGGTCGTCTCGGTGAGGCTCTCGACCTTGCCGAGAAGCTCCGAAGGTGGCGTGCCGAGCTCCTTGGCGGCGAGCTGAATGACCCTCCGCTGCTCCCGGGCGTGCTCGGCGGCGGCCAGGCCCGTGAGGGCCTCGATCCGCCGGGTGCCGGCGGCCACAGAAGTCTCGGCGAGGACCACGAAGGGCCCGACGCCGCTGGTCCGGTCCAGGTGGGTGCCGCCACACAGCTCCATGCAGTACTCGCCCATGGATACGACGCGCACCGAGGCGGCGTACTTCTCACCGAAGAGAGCCATGGCCCCGGCCTCCTTGGCCTGCTCCAGGGGCATGACCTCGGTCATGACGGGCATGTCGGCGAGGATCCGCTCCTGGACCTGGCGCTCGATGCTCTCGAGCTGATCGGGCGTCACGGCCTCGAAGTGGGAGAAGTCGAACCGCAGCCGGTCATCTTCGACCAGGGAGCCAGCCTGGGCCACATGGCCCCCGAGCTCATCGCGGAGCGCCTTGTGGAGCAGATGGGTGGCCGAGTGGGCCCGACGGATGCCGGCCCGGCGGCTCGTGGCCAGGTGGGCCATGGCGCTCTGGCCCGGCTCGATGCGGCCCGACGTGACGCGCCCGATGTGCAGGATGACACCATCCACCGGCTCCTGGACATCCTCCACCGAGAACTCGCCCGTCGGCGTGATGATCTTGCCCCGGTCGGGAGACTGGCCGCCCTTCTCGGCATAGAAGGGCGTGGCCCGGAGGACGAGGGCGCAATCGGCGCCCTCCTCGGCGTCGTCCAGGAGCGTGTCGTCGCCGACCACGGCCTGGATGATGGCCTCGGTCTCTGGCTCCCACTCGCGCTCGAAGGCGGATTCCTCGAGCTGCTCGCCGAGCTGCACGTAGAAGGCCTTCTCGGCGGCGGACTCGGTGTACTTGAAGGACGACCGCTCCCGCTGGGCCTCGAGGGCCCTCTCGAATCCCTCCCGGTCGACCTTGAGGCCCTTCTCCAGGGCTAGCTCCTCGGTCAGCTCACGGTGGAACCCGAAAGTGTCGTAGAGGCGGAAGACCTCATCGCCGGGGAGGGTGTCCTGGCCCTTCCCCTGTACATCGGCGACAAGCTCCTCCAGCTTGGTCATGCCCTGCTCCAGGGTGGAGCAGAAGCGGTCTTCCTCGGTCCGGACGATCTTGACGATGGTGGCCTGCTCGTCGCTAAGCTCCGGGTAGCCTGTGGACATGGCCTGCACGACGGTTGGCACCAGTCCGTGTAGGAAGGGGTCGGTGATCCCCAGGTTGCGGGCATAGCGGAAGGCCCGCCGGAGGATCCTCCGCAGCACGTAGCCGCGCCCCTCGTTCGAGGGCAGGATCTTGTCGGCGATCATGAAGGTCACGGCACGCAGATGGTCGGCGATGGCCCGGTACGACACGGTGGCGATCTCCGAGTCGGCGTAGGCCACTCCCGAGCCCGACTGCTTGGAGACCCCGGCAATGCCGTCCATGATGGGGGCGAAGATGTCCGTATCGAAGTTCGATGGGACGCCCTGCATCACGGCGGCCATGCGCTCCAGACCCAGGCCCGTGTCGATGCCCGGGGTCTTCAGGTCGGCCAGGGAGCCGTCCATGGACTGGTTGTACATCTGGAAGACCAGGTTCCATATCTCCAGGAACCGGTCGCCCTTGCTCTCGGGCCCCTTGTCGGGATCATCGCACCAGATCTCCGGGCCCTGGTCGACGTAGATCTCGGTACATGGGCCGCAGGGGCCGTCCCAGACGGTCTGGGGCCACCAGTTGTCCTCCTTGCCCATGCGGAGGATCCGCTCCTTGGGGATCCCGATGCGATGGTGCCAGAGGTCGGCGGACTCGTCGTCGTCCAGGTAGACGCTGGCCCAGCAGAGGTCGGCATCGATGCCCCATACGTCATGGACCAGCTCCCAGGCCAGGTCGATGGCGCCCTTCTTGAAGTAGCCGCCGAACGAGAAGTTGCCCATCATCTCGAAGAAGGTGTGGTGCCGAGCCGTCCGGCCCACCTCCTCGATGTCGCCCGAGCGGACACACTTCTGGGCCGTGACCACGTTCTCAGCAGGCGGGTCGGCCTCGCCGCGAAAGGCGGGGACGAAGGGCTGCATTCCGGCTCCCGTCAGGAGCGTGGATGGGCTCTGAGGGATCAGCGGCGCGCTCGGCATCACCTTGTGATCGTGCTGGGCGAAGAAGTCGATGTACTGTTGGCGTAGCTGATCTACAGTGGGACCTTGGCTCAACGCACTCACCTCCTAATCGTCATGTTGGTCGCGAGGAGATACTCTATCAGATCGGCGCGGGAGGGCGAAGGGGCGATGGTCGGCCGGAGTCCCGTGTGCGCTAGCGTCCTCGCACGGGCCAGCATCCGCCGGCGGCGGGATCCCGGCCCCAGTCCGTGAGCAGCGTGGCCGCGGCCCCCATCATCAGCAGCGCCCACTTGGCGACCAGAACGAAGGGCAGCAGGCAGGGGACCACGCCGATGAGCCCCACGGCGGACCAGATCGCGAACCCGAGCATGGCCGCCGCCTTGGGCGACCTGTCCCTGCCAGGGGAGACCCGCTCGGCCGCGATCTGTAGGGCCGGCGCCCAGCCCAGAGCCGCCGCCCCGGCCAGGGCGCCCAGAACGGCGACGAGGGCGACCCACCCCACGCACGGCACGAGGAGCAGGAGCACGATTAGCCCCAGCAGGGCCAGCGCCCAGGTGGCGACCCGGCTGGGCTGGTCGCGCCAGGCGGAGGCGATCAACCGCGTTCGGGGCCCCGCCGAGTCGGCCATGCCGTAGCAGAGCGCGCCGCCCAGGATGGTGCCGAACAGCCAGCCGATGAAGGCGAGGATCGCCACGCCCCAGAGGCCCGGGTCGTCCTCCGCCTGCCCTGCCCCGAGACTCCCCCCCACCATGGCCCCCGACTGAACGAGCCGCTCGCCCCCGACGGCGAGCACCTTGCCGCCCACCTCGCCGCCCGTCTCCACGGTGGCGTCGGAGCCGAAGACGGTCAGGTCGCCCGCTACCCAGCCGCCCTGCTTGACTCGGCCTTCGGCGGCGTTGACGGTCACAGAGCCCTCCACGGCTCCGCCGGCAAGTAGGGTTACGGGCCCGCCGAAGGACCGCACGTCGCCCTCCACGATCCCCCCCTCGCCGACGATGACGGGGCTCTGGGTAGCGGTGACGCTGCCTCGGACCCGGCCCAGAATCTCCAGGTGGCCGTTGCCGACTCGGATGGGGCCGACGACCTCGTCAGGCTCGATGGTGACGCGCTCGTCGATGAAGTCCGCGGGGCGGTCCGCCCCTGGTCCATCCAGGAGCTGGGCCTGGGCCCCGGCGACCAGAAGCGCCAGACCGAGGAGGACCGGTAGGCCCGGAATCAGGCGGCCCATGAGCGCTCCATCCTCCTCACCGTGGCGTGAGCCCCCGGGTGGCGCTGGTCATCTTGGCCAGAGCCACCATGGCTCCGGCCATAGCGGCCACGATCGCCAGGCCGATCCCCACCGACGCCAGCTCGGGTACGGGCAGCGGGTCCAGGAGCGTCGATACCATCCCCGACACATCGGCGGCGATGAAGCCCAGGGCGGTGACGATGCGTTCGGTCCCGAGCCACAGCCACAGGCCGACGACGCAGACCGCCGCCAAGGCCGCCGAGCCACCGGCCCCGCCCGCCAGCAGCAGCGCGGCGGGGGCGAGCCAGCTCGTGGAGGGCGACCGCTCCAGCCGCTGGACGACCGCGGCGGAGAAGTCCATGCCCGGGTCCTCCATAGCCAGCGCGCCCAAGGCGCCCGCCACTCGGCGCAGCACCCGCATCTCCTCGCGGCAGCCTTCGCAGGTGGCGAGGTGAGCCGCAAGCTCCGTCGACGGCCTCTCGTCGGCGGCGGCCTCCAGCTCCTCGATCCAGTCCATGCACGGCTCGGGTCTCATCGGTTACTCCTCATCGGCGCCCGGGAGCATCTCTTCGAGGGCGCGTCTGCCCTGATAGGCCAGGGTCTTGGCCGTACCCACGGGAACATCCAGGGCTTCGGCGACTTCCTTGTAGCTCATGTCCATCAGGTGGCGCATGACCACCGCCGCACGCTGGCGCTCGGGCAGCCGGTCCACGGCCTCCCGCACCCGGCCGCTCCGGTCGCGGGCGATGGCCCTCGCCTCGGGCCCCGGCTCGGGATCGGCGGGGCCGCCCGTGTCCGGCGCGTCTTCGTCATCGAGGGATCCGCCATGCCACCTTCCCCGGCGCAGCACGTCCAGGCATAGCCGGGAGGCGATGGTCAGGATCCAGGTCCCGAAGCTCCGGCCGGGGTCGTACCGGTCCAGCCGGCCATGGGCCTTCACAAAGGCGTCTTGGGCCACGTCCTCCGCTCCCGCCCTGTTCTTGAGCATCCGTAGGGCCAGAGTGAACACCGGCCGACGATACCTGTCGACCAAGGCACCGAAGGCCCCAGCATCGCCTTCGAGGGAACGGCGGACCAAGGCCGCGTCGTCGTCCCCTGCCATGTATGCTCCCTCCGCCCTACATTATCTCTACGCGCGAGGGGGTGGCCGGGTTTTTCGCGCGTCCGAGTTTTCGGGGCCTTCGGCCCCCGCCCCTGGCGCGATTCGCCGGCTCCGGGCGGAATCGGTGACCGGCTCGGCGAATGTGAAGAGGAGTGAGGGCTACCCCCGCGCGAGCGGCGGACGATGTTGGGAGCTGACCGTGAGCATGGCGAGAACCGGCGCCTCCAAGGAGATCGAGATCCTGGTCCGAGCCAGGTACCCCATCCTGTACGTGGTCTCATGGGAGGAGAGCCGAGTCGAGAACGCGCTCATCGAGATCGCCAAGCGCCGCCGCAAGCGCCTGTACATGTGGACGGCCACCTCGGGGCTGTACGTCCATGGCGCCAAGAGCGGGGACAATGATAGCCGCCAACCCCTGGTGGTCCTGGACCGGATCATGCAGTCCCAGGAGCAAGCCCTCTTCGTCCTCAAGGACTTCCACCCATACCTGAAGGATGACCAGGTCATCCGGAAGCTCCGCGACCTGGTGTACGCCCTGAAGCTCACCCTGAAGACCCTCATTCTCGTCTCTCCCGTTCTCGAGCTGCCGCCGGAGATCGAGAAGGAGATCACCGTGGTCGACTACGAGCTGCCCTCGTACGATGATCTAGGAGCGCTTCTCGACCGCATCCGCTCGTCGGTGGAGGGCAAGGAGGGCCTGGATGTGGACCTCACGCCCGAGGACCGGGACCGGGTCATCCGGGCCAGCCAGGGCCTGACCTTGATGGAGGCCGAAAACGTTCTTGCCCGCTCCATCGTCGAGGCCAAGAAGTTCGATGTGGACATCATCGTCAGCGAGAAGCAGCAGATCATCCGCAAGAGCCAGGTGCTGGACTACTACCACTCCAGCGAGGAAGTCGGCTCCGTCGGCGGGCTGGACATCCTCAAGGACTGGCTCGGCAAGCGGACCAACGCCTTCGGCGACCGGGCCCGGCAGTTCGGGCTTCCCGAGCCCAAGGGTCTGCTGCTGTTGGGCGTGCAGGGCTGCGGGAAGTCGCTGACAGCGAAGGCCGTGGCGAACCTCTGGCGCCTGCCGCTCCTGAAGCTGGATGTGGGCCGGATCTTCGCGGGCCTGGTGGGCAAGTCCGAGGAGAATATGCGAAAGGCCATTCGCATCGCCGAGTCCGTCGCGCCTTGCGTGCTCTGGGTCGATGAGATCGAGAAGGGCCTGTCGGGAGCACAGTCTTCGGGCGCCAGCGATGCGGGCACCACCGCCAGGGTCTTCGGGACCTTCCTGACGTGGCTTCAGGAGAAGACGGCGCCCGTCTTCGTCATCGCCACCGCGAATGACATCTCCCAGCTTCCGCCCGAGCTGCTGCGGAAGGGCCGGTTCGATGACATCTTCTTCGTGGACCTGCCGACCCTGGAGGAGCGGATAGAGATCCTCCGCATCCACCTGGAGATCCGCGGCCGGGACGCGAGCCGATTCGACCTGACCGCGGTGGCCGAAGCCTGCGTGGGTTTCTCGGGGGCGGAGATCGAGCAGGTGGTGGTCGCGGGGATGTACGACGCCTTCGACCGGGGCGAGGAGCTGACCGAACAGGACATCATCCGAGCGTGCGAGGACAGCATTCCCCTGTCGGCGACCATGAGCGGCAAGATCAGCTCCCTGCGGGCATGGGCCAGACTACGGGCCCGCAAGGCCTCCAGCGGCGATGCCGTTCAGCTACCACGCCTGCCCGATGAGTTCGAGGACCTGCTCCGGGTAGCGGGCATGTACGACGAGGGCGAGCCCGGGTACCCACCCGACCTGACGCCCGAGCCCGAGGAAGTGAAGGAGCAGATGGCCGACCCCGAGCCCCAGCCCGAGCAGCAGGCCGCCGAGGGATCGGCCGAGTGACCGGAGGCATCGATGACCGGCCCCGACCGTGACAGCCGATGGGACTTCGTGGAGTTCGACGATGAGGCGCCCGCCGAGCAAGCGCCGGATTCGCCGGGCTTCATGGAGGAGACGGAGCGCGACCGCATGCGCACCGCCCTCCAGCAGAGCGGCGTGCACACGGGCGCCTCGCTTCAGGT
Source organism: Armatimonadia bacterium (assembly GCA_014730065.1). Lineage (GTDB taxonomy): Bacteria > Armatimonadota > Zipacnadia > UBA1398 > UBA1398 > UBA1398. The sequence goes on from WJIW01000553.1 coordinate 6,977, forward strand.
CCTGGAGATCATCGGCGGCGAGGGCACGGGTCCGGGTGAGTTCAGCCGGCCCCTGGGCAGTCATCTCGACTTTCATGGCGTCGTCTACGTCGCCGATGGGCAGGACAAGAGCGTACGGAAGATCTCGCCCGAGGGCGATGTTTGGACCTACTCCTGCGCCGCCGGCGACCGGCGCACCGATGCCGAAGAGCCCTACGACGTGTCCGTGGATTCGAGGGGCATGATCTACATCCTGGATCGGGGCGGACGCATCCAGAAGGTGAGTCCCGACGCCGGCTACCAGCTCACCTTCGGCATGCCCGGCACCCGGCGCGGACAGCTTCGCTTCCCCGAGGGCCTGGTGCTCGATTCCCAGAACAACGTCTACGTAGCCGATACGTGGAACCACCGCATCAGCATCTACCACCCCAAAGGGGCCTTCCGGGCCGTATGGCGGGGCGAGGGCATCGATGGGTTTGAGCGACCCGGCGGGGTGGGCATCACCCGGGGCGATGAGATCATCGTGTGCGACACCTTCAACCACCGCCTGGTGCTCTACAACCCCAGCGGCGTGGTGATGGACATCATCGATGGCTACCGGGAGCCCGGGTGGGTCTTCCGGCTCCCCGTGGAC
>WJIW01000554.1 GCA_014730065.1 Armatimonadia bacterium
CTCCGGCGCGGCGGCTCCGCGCGCGCCGGAGAGTGTCGGGTGGACCCAGCGGCCCGACGGCGATGACATCCTCATCACCGGCCGTGTCGAGGACTCGGGCCCCGGCGTCAAGGGCATCGCCCTCGCCATCAGGGGCATCCCCGATGACCTGGACGTGATCCTGCCGGCCACCAGCGGCATCGTACTCAGCGGTGACAATCCTCCCTCGGACTTCCGAGCCCCTTGGCCCATCCAGTGGGAGGCGGGCCTGGTCATCTTCCAGGGCGACGACGAGGGCTTCGCGGTCATGGCCGAGGGCGATCCGGTCAAGTTCAAGGAGATCGAGATTCGGCATCGCGATGGCTCCTGGGATGTGGTTCTCGAGAGCCACAACGACGCGCCTTGGAACGAGTTGACATCCCACGAGACCTTCCCGTGGCGGATCGCCTGCCATCAGGGCGATTGGCGCGTGCCCGCCGACCGCTACAAGAGCCATCTCGATGACTACCACAACCTGGAGCGCGCCCGGGCCACCCAGCCCGAGTGGGTGGACGACATCCGGCTGTGCGTCATCATGGGCATGGATCCGGCTCTTCTGGAGCCCCTGGCGACGCGCTGCGACCCCACCCAGACACTGCTGTACATCCCGAGCTGGCGCCAGGATACCTATGACCGCAACTACCCCGATTACACGCCCGCCGAGGGCTTCGCCGAGTTCATCGACCAGGCACACGCCCTGGGGTTCAAAGTGATGCCCCACTTCAACTACTTCGGCGTGGATCCGCTGCACCCGCTGTACGAGGAGCTGGAGGGCTACCATCTCCGCGACCCCGCCACGGGTGAGCCCATGTGGTGGATCTGGGACCGAGTGGACCCAATCATCAAGTTCGCCTACATCCATCCGGGGAGCATCCAGTGGCAGGCGGAGCTGATCGAGCGGATGACCGCCGCCTGGGAGGAGCTTGAGTTCGACGCGGTGCACATCGACCAGACCCTGGTCATCCCCAACCACCCCGGCGGCCCGGTCCATGGGGTCACCGCGCCCCTGGGCGCGCTCGATCTGCACCGCGGCTTGCGGGATGCTCTCCCTCAGGTGGCCCTCTCGGGCGAGGGACTCAACGAGGTCAGCTTCGCCTACGAGGCCTTCGCCCAGCGCCATGTCTGGGGCTACAGCCACACCGAGAACACATGGGATCGCGACTGGCTGAACCGGGGCCACCCCATCAGCGCGTACCTCTTCACGCCCCACACCATCCACTACGGGTACCTGGGCATGGCAAGCCCCGCCTACGGCCAGGCGTACTCGGCGTGGCGTCATTCCTACCGGCGCCAGAACGTCATCCCCACCATCGCCCGCCCTACCCTCACCGATCTGACCGGCGATGCCCAGGGGTTCTGGCGGCAGGCCCTGGACGAGGCCCGCGCCTGGCAGCAGCACCGCCTGGTGCCCGATACCCAAGGTCCATGGCCCGAGGATCTCTGCTACGCCTATCGGGGCGCCGATGGCACTCGGGCCCAGTACCTCCATGAGGGCGGAACCGTGTTCCAGGTCGACGGCGAGACCGTCTACCGGGTCATCACGGGCGTGGACACCATCGAGCTGCCCGGCACCGTGGATGGCTGGCGATACTACGACGACAACGCCCTGAAGGGGCTGGAATCCAGCCGATGGTACGCCTATCGCGACACTCCGAGAGACATGAATGACTTCCATGTGGAGGCCGCGCCCGACGATGCCGACGTCGTCGTGAATGTGCCGCCCGATGCCTTCGGACGGGTGTACCTAGGCGACGAGAACACCGTGGTACTGAACCTCGCCGATGCCCTCGATGAGGCACGGACGGGACTGCTCATCGACGGGGAGGCCGCGGCCTGGGAGAGCGGCCCCCTCGGCGGCCCCGCCGCTTACGGAGCCCGTATCGACGCGCGATGGGATGGCCTTCACTTCCACCCCGCCTGGAAGGCCGACGCCGAGGGGAGCCAGGTCCTGGGCGCCCCGGGGGTCCGGTATCGACTGGACCTGCCCCGGGCGGAGGAGATCCGCCTTCAGGCCGACGCCTATCTCGCCCAGGGCGCCGAGGAGGGCAGCGACGGCGTCGTCTATACCGTCAGCGTGTGGCCCGAGGACGGCGCCCCCGAGGACGCGATAGAGACCACCGTCACCGCGGCAACCCACGCGCCCACACCCATCGACATGGACCTGGCGGGGATGGCGGGAGAGACGGTCATCATCGAGATCGTCTGCGACGACGGCCCGAATGACGACCCCTCCTTCGACTGGGCCGTGTTGGGCCATCCGAGGGTCTTGCGCTGGCTGCGAGGTGTCCGCACCGTTACCGTCGCCGGCGAGCTGCCGGGTGCACTGGTGGGCGAGGATCGGCGGGGCGAGTACCCCGGCCGGACCGACATCTCCATGCCCTTCCCCGGCGCGGCCTACTTCACCGATGCCGAGCCCACCCTCCTCGATGCACCCACGGACCTGATGGATCTCCCATGGCGCCTCTCACTGCGCGGCACGGGGGGGATGGACCGAGGGCCGGGGCCGTATACCGGGGTGACGGTGCATGCCGCCGAAGTGGACAGCGAGCCCATGGAGGGCCTGACGACCCATCCGCCCGATGGGGGCGTCATCTCCATCCAGGCCCTGGTCACCCTCCCCGACCAGCCGTGCCGACTGGTCACCGATGTGGGTCTGCGCGATGGCTCGGAGTCGGAGGGGGTGACCTTCGAGGTCTGGGTCGGAGGTCTGCGGGAGGCGTCGCACCATGTGGTGCCCGGGCCGAGGCACACCCTCGAGGTGGACCTATCGGGGCGCGCGGGAGAGACCCTGGTCCTGGAGCTTGTCGTAGACTCCGAAGGATCGCACTTCTACGATTGGGCTCACTGGGGACAGCCACGTCTGCTGCCCATCGGAGAGGATGGGTGATCATGGCGGCAACGGACACCCGGGCCGCGAAGACCTTCGTGGCGCGAGCACAGCAGCTCCTGGCGGCGGCCGGGCGAGCCGGCGATCCCGAGGCAGCCAGGCTCCACGGGTTGGCCGCCGATATGCTGCGGATGGCCGAGGCCCATGATCCGGGGAATGTGAAGATCCTGGAGCTGGGCGCGTTCGCCCGACTGCGCCGCGCGCGGCGCCTACGGGGCGAGGAGGCGCGGAGCCTATTGCGAGAGGCGCTGGAGGGGTTCCAGAAGGTGGAAGCCTTAGCACCGGGGCACGGCGCGTACAACACCGCGTGCGCGTACGCCTTGCTGGGCGAGGAGGAGCGAGCCATGGAGTGGCTTAAGAGGGCGAAGGATGCGGGCCTGACGCCCGACGCCTCGAGCGTGAGCGCCGATCCAGACTTGGCCGTACTACGAGGCACCCAGTGGCTCGCCGATTTCGTCGAAAGCCTACCGGAGGAGGACGCGTCATCTTGAGCTCCGCGGACATGCCGCGCCGTCCCAATGTACTGCTGTTCATGGACGACCAGCTCCGGGCCGGCGCCGTGGGCTACGCCGGTGGTCGCAATGTGCCCACACCGAACATCGACCGGCTGGCCGGTCAGGGCATGGTCTTCGAGAACGCCCTGGCGACCTGCCCCCTCTGCACTCCCTACCGAGGCCAGCTCATCACCGGGCGGCACCCGACCCAGACTGGGATCGTGCAGAACTTCATCGAGGTCAACCCGCGGGAGCGCAGCATCGCGAGGGAGTTCGGCCGGGCGGGATACCGGACGGGCTTCATCGGAAAGTGGCACCTGGCCGCTGGATGGCGGAAGCGGTCGGGCAAGCACCTGGCGACCCAGGCCGACCGGGCCCGCGTGCTGGAGGCCGAGCGGGCTTACAGGGAGGAGAATCCCGACGAGTGCTACGTACCGCCCGGCCCGAGCCGGCTGGGCTTCGGGTTCTGGGCGGCTTACAACTTCCACTGCGACTTCCAGCGCGCCTACTACTACGGCGACTCCCCCGAGCGGAAGTTCTTCCCCGGTTACGAGACCGATGGCGAGACCGACGTGGCCATCACCTTCATGGAGTCGTGCCGACGACTCGGCGAGCCCTTCTTCCTGATCATCGCGCCCCATCCACCCCACCCTCCATGGCGACTCGAAGATGCGCCAGAGGGCTGCATCGATCGCGTGGCCGAGGAGATCCGGTGGCCGGCGAACGTCCCCGAGGGCTACTGGGCCGACGACGCTGCCGCCAGGGTCTACTACTCCATGGTCGCCAATGTGGACGACAACGTGGGCCGGCTCATGGAGTACCTGGACCGCACCGGCCAGTCCGAGAATACCGCCTTCGTCTTCACCTCCGACCATGGCGACATGATGGGCAGCCACGGCCGCATGAACAAGATGGTCCCCTACGCCGAGGCCGTGCGGGTACCCCTGGTGATCCGGCAGCCGGGGACGGTGCCCGGCGGACGCACGGATCTCCTCCAGGGGCCGCTGGACCACATGCCCACTCTGCTCTCCATGGCAGGGCTGCCCGTCCCCGATACCTGCATGGGCGCCGACCTATCAGGCCACATCGTCTCCGGCGAGAGCGTGGACCGGGACGCCCTCCTTCTGGCCAGCTACACGAGCCACTGGGACTTCTTCGACTCGGGCACCGAGTGGCCCGAGTGGCGTGGCCTCAAGACGCCCACCCACACCTACTGCCGCTGGCTGGCCGATGGCCGCGAGGAGCTGTACCACGACTTGGACGATCCGTGCCAGCTCGAGGACCTGGCCGCGGGCAATCGCGACGCCCCGCTCCTGACCGACCTTCGCCGCCGTCTCGATGACTCTCTCCACGAGGCCAGGGATGAGTCCCTGCCGGGCACCGCGTATGCCGACTGGTACGATGATGAGCGCAATCTGCTCCGTACCGGTGAGGGCGAGCCAGCCGACTTCGGCGAGTAGCCGCCGGACGAGGGAGGGGCGAGGACCATGAGACTCAGCCGCAGGGACTTCCTGGCGACCACCGCGGGAGCGATGGCCGCCGGGGCCGCCGGTGCGAGAGCCCAAGCCCGGCCGAACGTGATCGTGCTCTTCGACGACCAGCTCCGGGCCGATGCCGTGGGTGTGTATGGCGGTAACAGCGTGCCCACGCCCAACATCGACCGCCTCGCTTCCCAAGGCATGACCTTCGACAACGCCGTCTCCACCTGCCCCCTGTGCACGCCGTACCGGGGGATGCTGCTCACGGGCCGGTACCCAACCCACTCGGGGATCGTGCTGAACTGGGTCGACGTGAACCCCCGGGAGCAGAGCATCGCGCGCTGCTTCGCCGAGGAGGGCTATGAGACGGGCTTCATCGGCAAGTGGCACCTAGCCTCGGGCCGGCTGAAGGGCGCGACCCACCACGCCACCACGCCCGCGGACCACCAAGCCAACCACGCGGGGATCTCGGCATATGTCGAGGAGAACCCGGAGCCCGAGTTCGTCCCTCCGGGGCGGCAGCGTATGGGTTACGACTATTGGGCCGCGTACAACTTCCACATGAACTTCCGGAAGAACTCCTTCTACTACCGCGACTTACCCGCGAAGCGGCTCTACGAGCCGTACGAGACCGACGGCGAGGTCGACCTGGCCATGGGCCACATGGACCGGTGCCAGCGGCGGGGTCAGCCCTTCTTCCTGACCATCGCTCCCCATCCCCCTCACCCTCCGTGGCGAGACTCCGACGCCCCCCAAGGCTACCTGGACCGCGTGCCCGAGGAGCTGCGGTGGCGCGACAACGTCCCCGAGGGCTATTGGGACGGCCGGAACGGACCGAGGGTGTACCACTCCATGGTCATGAACGTGGACGACAATGTGGGCAGGATCATGGAGTTCCTCGACCGGCGGGGGCTGGCCGACAACACCATCTTCGTCTTCACCTCCGACCACGGCGAGATGATGGGCAGCCACGGCCGGATGAACAAGATGGTGCCGTACTACGAGGCAACCCGCATCCCACTCATTGTGCGCTGGCCCGGCCGCATCCCCGCCGGTGCCCGATCCGACGATCTGTTCACCCCCATGGACCACCTGCCTACATTGCTGAGCCTGGCCGGCGGCAGTGTTCCCGGAGCCACCGATGGGCGGGACATGGCGCCCGTGCTCCTGGGCGGCAGCGACTCTCGCGAGGCCGTGCTCATGGCCAACTACACGAGCCACTGGGACTACTTCGACTCAGCGACCAACTGGCCCGAGTGGCGAGGCGTCAAGACGAAGACCCACACCTACTGCCGCTGGCTACACTCGGGAGTCGAGGAGCTGTACCACGACCTGGAGGACCCGTGCCAGCTTGAGAACCTGGCCTACGGATCACGAGATCCGGGAACCCTGCGGCGCTGCCGATCCGTTCTAAAGGAGTTGCTGGACGAGGCCGACGACGAGTTCCTGCCGGGGACGGCGTACTCGGAGTGGTACAGCCCCGATCGGGAGCTGATCGGCGGACCCCTGGATCGGTGAAGGAGCGTCCTGTGAGCATTCAGCGAGTGGCAGTGGCGTGGGCTCTGCTGGCGGCTCTGGCCGCCCCGGCGGTGGGTCAGCGGATCGAGAGCCTGGAGATCCTGACGGCAACCGACGACCTGGGCCGCGGGCCCGAGCTGGACCACGCCCTACTAGGGCGAATGGTCGACGCGCGGCCGGGCCGCCGATACTCGGCGACGCTGGCCGAGGCCGACATGGCCGAGCTGATGAGAACGGGGCTCTTCCAGCCCGGTCAGTCCCGGCACTGGATCGAGCCCGGCGACTTCGGAGTGCGGCTCATCTACGCCCTGGAGCCTAACCCCGTGGTCACCGGCTATGAGTTCGACCCGGTATCGAGCCTATCCACTTCGGATGTGGAGGAGGCCGTCGCCAGAGTCTATCCCAAGGGCCGCATCTTCGACTCCACCGCACGCCATCAGGGCGCCCGTGCGATCCGGCAGCTCTTCCAGGAGGCCGACGTCTCCGCCGATGTGGGTTTGCCAGCCATCGACCGGACCGGTCGGCTCCGGGTGGCGATAAGCGAGCACCGGCTCCGCGAGCTGACCACTCGCTGGATGGGCTCCGCCCTGGTCAGCGATGCCACATTGATCGAGGTCCTCGGCCTGGAGCCCTTCGAGCTTATCCGCCCATCGGCTCTCGCCACGGGCCAGGAGCGGCTGAGAGAGAGCGGACTCTTCGAAGCCGTGGATGTGGCAGTGAGCACCCCCGACTCATTGGGACTCGTGGAGGTTCGGGTCAGCCTCGACGCCCGGGCCCTGCCCGCGCCCGAGAGCCGGGCCGCCCTGATGCTCATGGACCCCGAGCCCCTGCCCGGCGCCATCTTCGGGCTGGGCCCGTTGGGGGTGTCCGTCCCGTACGACCTGACGCCGCCCGTCGATCCCGAGGGAGTGGCCCTGCTACTGGAAACGGGCGATGCCCACAGCGCCCTGCGCGCGGCACTGGCGGCCCTGGAGGCCGGCGACGTGCGCGCGGCCGCCGCGGTGGCTGAGCGGGGTCTTACCCTCGCCGAAGCTGAAGGCCCGGGGAGCCGGTGGATCGCAGTCCGTCTTTCGACCATCCTCGGCCGACCTCGGCCCGCAGCCACGGGAGCCGATGGACCCACGTCCCCCTTGGCGCGGGGGCGGGTGGCCTTCGCCGAGGCCGAAGCGGCGCTGCGGGACCTCTGCGCCGACCTGGGCTGCGAGCCCAGGGATCCCGCCTCCATGCGGGACATGGCCGAGGCCGCCGCCGGCGCCGAGCCGCCCTTGGCACTGGATTCCCGGGCGTACGCCTCGGCCATGGATCGGGCCACCGACGCGCTGCTGGGGATCGAGCCCGTCGATGATCGCATCGCGGCCCTGCCGCTGATCGAGGAGCTTCTGGTCTCCAGGGAGTACCTGCGACGGCTGGACCGGAAGCTGGAGTCCGCGCCCGCACCCCTGCCGTCCTTCATCGAGATAGCCGTGGGCAGCGAGGACGTGCTCGAGGCGCTGGTCCGGCAGTGGCATAAGGAGCCACAATCGCCCGGCGCCGGCTACGCCCTGGGGATGCACCTGCTGGGGCGGGCCTTCGCCGCGACCCAGGATTCCGGTTCGGCGGGCGTGGCCATCGAGATAGGCGGCGTGTCCGAAGCGGCCCGGCGAGCGGGGGCGCTGCTGGACCGGGTCGCCGACCTGGACCCCGGTGGCTACTGGCCGGACCTCGCCGTCCACCGAGCCTTGGCGACGCTTCTGGCCGATCCTGAGGCGGCCCCGGAGAGCGGGTTCGTGGACCTGCTCGCGGCGCCGGGAAACGAGCGCGCCGATGGGCTGCTGTATGCTGCCGTGGGCCCCGAGGGGATTCTGGGTGGCGAGGCGCCGACCGTTCGCGCCGAGCTGGCCGAGGCTCTCGCGGAGCCGCTGGAAGAGCACTCCCCTAAGGGCGCTGGCCTGGCGGCTCTGGCCCATCTGTGGGTTGGGGACGTGCCATCCGCGCGCGCGGTTCTGGAGGGCGCCGAGGACCTGGGCGACCCCACCCGGGCCGATCGCCTGTCGGCCCTGATCCTGCTGCACTCGGGCGACGCGACGGGAGCGGCCCAGGTGCTTCGCGGCACCGACGGCGTCGATCCCCTACTCGGTGCAGCCCTCTACGCCGCTGGCGACGTGGACGGCGCGGCACGAGCCTACGGCCTCCACTGATGCCCAAAGACACCGGCGAGCGCCCACCTAAGGGAACTTACTTCTACGCCTCGGCCGAGCTGGGCATCAACCTGCTCCTGGAGCTGCATCTGGTGTGGCTGATCCCCTTCTACGCGCGCGAGGCCGTCCATGGAGCGTCCGCCGCCCGGAACGCCTCGATTATCGGCCTGGGCATGGCCACCGGGCGCGTGGCCGAGGCGGTGTCCGATCCAGTGGTGGGGCACGTCTCGGACAAGACCCGCACTTCCATTGGGCGGCGGCTGCCGTACGTCCTCGGGGCGGCTCTGCCTTGGGCCGCCGCCTCCTGGTTCTGCTACCACCCGCCGGGCGGGGTTCAGTCGCCGGTGGCGCCGTACTGGGGTAGCGCCGCTTTCATCGCCTTCTCGATTCTGTCGGCCATCCTGATTTCGCCCTACCTGGCCATGATGCCGGACATCGCCCGGGGTGGCATTGCCCGGGTCAAGGTGTCGGTGGCTCAGAGCGTGTTCCGAGTCGCCGGAGTGGCCTCGGCGGCTCTGGGCATTCCGCTCCTCATCGAGCACCTCGGCTACGCGGCCGCCGCCGCCACGTGCTCGGCCATCGCCCTCGTGTCCATCGCCCCCATCGTGCTCGGCCCCCGGGATAGGCCCACCGAACCCGAGGACGAACCTCGGTCCGCTCACCGCCAGGGGCTGTGGCGGGGCGTCGCCGAGACGTTCCAGAGCACGGGGTTCCGGGCGTACGCCATCTCCTTCGGCCTGTTTTGGGTCGGCCTGCGCACGGCCATCGCGGCGGTGCCCTTCCTGGCCATCGCATTCCTGGGTATCGAGGGCGAGGGCGGAGTGGCGCCGCTCCTGGGCGCGAGCATCGCCGTGGCCGTCATCTCCTTCCCCTTCGTGCCCGCCCTGGCTCGGCGCGTGGGGCGGGGCCGGCTGTTCATCTTCGGCATGACCGCCCTGGGGCTCTCCTTCCCTCTCATGGTCCCGCTCGGCACGGGCCTGCTGCCGGGGGATCCCAAGCTGTGGTTCATGGGGATCATGGCGGCCATCGGAGTCCCCGCGGCGGTCCTCTTCACCGTGCCGTACACCATCCTGGCCGACGTGATCGACGAGGATGCAGAGAAGAGGGGCACTCGCCGGGATGCCCTGTTCTTCGGCGTCCAGGGCCTGATCCTCAAGCTGGCATGGGGCGTGGGCGACCTGATCACCACTCAGTGTGTCGGCCATCTGGGCGCCACCGCCGAGCGGCCTACGGGTCTGTACGTGATCGCCATCGCTTCGGGCATATTCGGAGTCGTGGGCGGGCTGACGTACCGAGCCTATCAGCGACGCCAGGCAGCCTGACCCCACCGCGGGGCTTTCCCGAGATATACTGGTAGGATAGCTCCGAATTCGGAAGCGAGTGACGCACCCATGACCCTATCTCCCCGGTTCGGCCAGGCCCTGGCCTACGCCGCCGGTCTCCATAGCAACCAGTACCGCAAGGCCGATGGCTCGCCGTACGTGTCACACCTGCTGGCCGTCGCGTCCATCGTGCTCGAGCATGGCGCCGACGAGGACGAAGCCATCGCCGCCCTCCTTCACGACGGCCCCGAGGATCAGGGAGGGCGCGCGACCCTGGACGACATCCGGCAGCGGTTCGGCGAGCGGGTTGCCCATATCGTGGCTGGCTGCTGTGACACCATGGAATCCCCCAAGCCCGCGTGGCGCCCACGCAAGGAGGCCTTCATCGAGTCCATGCGGACCGCCGATCCCGCCGTCCAGCGCGTTGTCATGGCCGACAAGCTGCACAATATCCGGTCCATCATCCGGCAGTACCGCCTGCAAGGGGACGCCATCTGGGACTACTTCAGGGAGGGCCGGGAGGGCAGCGTGTGGTATCACGCCGCCATGGTCGATGCCTTGAAGGAGGGGCATGCGGATCCCGAGCTTCTCATGCAGCTCGAGACGGCGGTGATGGACCTGGAGGACCTGGGCCGTCGGGTGCGCAACCTCGATAGCTCGCTGGTGTGGTACCTGGGGTACCCGTAGGGCAGCACCTCAGCGTCAGGGCAGCGTCGCCAAACGGTCGATGGCAAGCCTCCCCGGCGCCTCCGACGGATCCAGCCGGACCTGGTAGATGAGCCCCTCCCACGAGCGATGCTCACCCACGGCGAAGGCCAGCTTCTGTACCGAGCCGTCGGCACGCATCCTGGCCCGGAGGCTTCGCTCCTCGGCGAACTTGCGCTCCTCCCATGTGGACCAGTAGAGAGTCAGCTCGACCTCATCGCCCTCCTCGGATTCGAACGCCATCTCGATCTCTATGGCGTCCACTTCATCCGCTCGCAAGCCCATCGCGGGCGGACCGATGAGTGAGGGGTCGCGACCCGTGGCGATGCCCCGCAGGGCGCCATCCTCGATTCGCACCTGGGAGGTGTCGTGGCCCGGCCGAAGCCAGAGGCTGCCCTGCGACTCGAACCTCATGTCCACGCCCTCGTGCAACCCCAGACGCCTTGCCGTCCGGCTCCAATACTCGTCATTCAGCTCGCTCCACGTGATGTCCGTCTCCCAGCTCGCCACATCCTCGGAGGGCGGCAGGTACACGGTTCGCTCGCCCGTGTCGTCGGTCAGGGCATCGCGGATCGCGTCCAGATAGCCGAAGCCGTGACGGATTCCCGGCTCAGCCGCGCCGCCCTCGCCCCACTCGTTCCATGCCTCGAACAGGGCCAGGCTCAGGCTGGGATCGGCCGCCTCGGGCAGGGCCTGGACCATGCGGCGGAAGGCGGCGGGGGTATTGCCCTCGGTGCGGACGGCGCGCTCCTTGGACCGGCCGGCATCATCCCAGCCGATCCAGCCCGAGGGGATGTATCCGATGCCCTGCTCGTCGGCTCGGCGCGATGCCTCCTCGAAACACTCTCGATGCCGGGGCAGCAGCGCCTCGTAGGGCAGTGAGCGGTTGGGCCCGCCCCATGGGACGCCGGCGAAGCCATAGGCGTAGGCAGTCACGGCATCGTACCCGCCTCGACCGAAGGGCATGATCTCGGGGCTGTTCTGGACGGCCACGAAGAAGATCCCCGGGTGTCCGTAGCCGCGAGCCACGTCGCGCATGCCCTCCAGCGCGGCCGCGCAGCCCTCCCAGCCGCCGTGGGCGGTGGCGATCCGCCAGGGCTGATGGATCAGCACCACCGGCCGGCCGTTCACGCACAGGTAGTTCTC
>WJIW01000555.1 GCA_014730065.1 Armatimonadia bacterium
ACCGAGGGGTTCCCCTACACCCGGCAGCAGTCTTTGGGGGCATTCCTGGGCCTGGTGGTCTTCGCCGTCTACATGAGCCGAGGCCACATCGGGCGATTCGTCGCCGAGGGTCTAGGCCTCAGGCGTCCTTCGGATGAGCCGCGCCCCCTCTCGCCGCGAGTGACGCTGGTCATCCTCGCCGCCTCCTTCGCCTTCCTCGTGGGCTTCTCGGTGTGGGCGGGCATGAGCCTGACCTACGCCGTCGCCTTCTTCGTGCTGTACTCGGCCCTCTGTCTCTCCTTTACGCGGGTGCGAGCCGAGATGGGGGTGCCAACCCATGAGCTGCACCTCGTCGGGCCCGGTGAGACCTTCTTCCGGTGGCTGGGTAGCGAGCGCATAGGCAAGGCGAACCTGGGCGCGGCGACCCTCTTCTACTGGTTCAACCGTGCCTACCGGGGCCATCCCATGCCCCATCTGGCCGAGGGGTTCAAGATCTGCGATCGGGGCGGGATACGCCAGGCCCGGCTGGTCCCGTGGGCCATCGTGGCCATGCTCATCGGCGGAGCGAGCACCACCTGGACCCTGGTGCACGTCATGTACCAGGATGGCGCCAACGCTCGGTGGGGGCAGCACCGGCACTCGGAGTGGATCGCCGTAGTGCCCTACCAGGAGCTGGCCTCGGTGCTGGCTCAGCCGACGGAGGCGAGCGGCGGGATGATCCTGGCCACGGTGGTGGGCCTGGTGGTGACGGTCGCGGGGATGGCCCTACACACGTACGTGTCGTGGTGGCCTCTGCACCCCGTGGGCTATGCCGTGAGCAACGCCCATGCCATGAACAAGATGTGGTTTTCGATCTTCGTCGCCTGGTGCATCAAGGCGGTGCTCATCCGCTATGGTGGATCGGAGGGCTCGCGCCGGTCGCGGAGCCTCGCCTTTGGCCTCGTACTCGGCGACTACCTGGCCGGCAGTCTATGGTCGCTCTATGGAGTTCTGTGGAACACCCCGTCGTACAGCATCTGGATGTGATCGGGTTTCATCGAACTTTCGCCCGCCGACGCTCTTTATGTCGAGGGAGAGATCGTCGCACGGCTAGGGGTGGGGAGGCCATTGGCGCCTCGGTTGGGCTGCTGGAACGGCTGGATGGGGTAGCTCAATGGAGGCGGGGAAGTCGGGGCAGCACTCCCGGGAGCGGTTGAGCGCGATCATTAGAGATACGGCACCTGCGGCGCGCGGGGAGGATGCGGTGTGGATGGACGCCGAGGCCGTCAGTGGGGCCATGCGCGAGGCCCTGGATAGCCTGCCGGGGCTGGTGCGCGTGACCAGTCCCCAAGGCAACTGCGTGTACGCCAACCGGGCGTGGCTGGAGTTCCGGGGCTCACTCTTACAGCAGGAGCTCGGCAACGGCTGGATCGAGGGTGTGCATCCGGACGATCTCCATACCTTCCTTGCGGCCTTCCGGGAGGCCCTTCGCGAGAGCGGGGTCTACAGGGTCGAGTACCGTCTGCTCCATGCCGATGGCCAGTACCGCTGGGTGATCGACCACGGCCGATCGGTGGAAGACGTCCAATCGGGGCCGGCGGGCATGATCCTAACGGCTACCGACGTACACGCGCTCAAGGAGTTCGAGACCCGCTCCCGCGAGCACGAGAGCCGAGCGGCGCTGGGCGTGCAGGCCTCCGCCTTGGGCCTATGGCAGGCGGATCTCGCCTCGGGGCGCGTCTTCCTGGACGGGGGCAGCGCCGGGCTCCTGCGCTATCCGGTGTCCGCCGGAGTGATCGAGACGACTTGGTCGGAGCTGGTCCATCCCGAAGACCAGCCGCAGATCCAGGCGGCGATGGACACCTTGCGGGCCGACACCGACGCTCAGATTCGCGTAGAGCACCGCATGCGCCGGGCCGACGGGGTGTGGGTCTGGGTCGAGACCCGAGGAGCCATGGCCTGCGCCGGGCCGGCTCCCGAGCCCGATCGGGTGGCGGGGACCTATGCCGACATCGGAGAGCGCCGAGCGGCCGAGCGGGTGACCTCGGTTCGTGACTCGGTCCTTGAGGCTATCGCCTTCATGGCTCATTGCTGTCTCCACGGTGGAGGGCTCGCCCCCGAGACCAGCCACGCCATGCTGGGTCGGCTGGGTCGGGCGCTGGACCTGGATCGTGTGGCCCTGGTTCCCTTTGCCGACTCGAGCCGGCACGGTGGCTTCCTGGCCGCCTGCGAGTGGCGGCAGGGCGACTGTCGCCACGGGACCCCCGAGGCCATCATCGCATCCGAGCGGTGGGCCCGAGTGCTCAGAGAGGATCGGCCCCTGCACGGCAACTCACGCGATTTTCCCCCGGCCGAGTCCAGCCGGCTGCTAGCCAGTGGCGTTCACTCCATCGCCATTGTGCCGGTCCTGGCTGGCCGGGAGTGCCTGGGCGCCATCGTCTTCGAGGATCACCGCGCCGAGAGGGAGTGGGCGGGCTCCATTACCGACGCCCTCCGCACCGCCGGCTCGCTGCTCGGTGGGCAGGTGCTGCGCGCCAGAGGTGAGGACGAGGTCCGGGAGGGCCGCGAGAGATACCGCGCCATCTACCGAAGCGCGAACGTGGGCATCGCCATCCTGGCCCGTGACGGGGCATTCCAGCAGGTGAACGACTTCTGGGTCTCGCTCCTGGGCTACGACCGTCAGAGCTTGGCCGGCATGCGCCACGCGGACCTACTCCATCCCGAGGACGCCGGGGCGGCCAGGGGCGCGGTGGGCTCCTTGGTTAGGGGTGAGCGCGACGGCTTCCGGGACGAGTACCGCTACGTCCGCGCCGATGGCCAGACCCTCCACGCCGATGCGTCGGCGTCGGTCATCCGCGATTCCGATGGCGCCGTTCAGGCCATATGCTTGGTGATCAGCGACACCACTCAGCGGCGAGTCGCCGAGCGGGCGCTGCGGGCCAGCGAGGGGCTGCTCCGCCGAGTGCTCGACCTAGTGCCCCACTTCATCTACGTCAAGGACGACCGAGGCCGGTTCGTCGTCGCCAACGAGGCCATCGCCCAGTTCTATGGCACCACGGCCAGTGACCTGGTGGGCCGCCGGCACGCCGACGTGCATCCGGCCCGCGATGAGGTAGAGGCCGTGGCATCATCGGAGGCCGAGGTACTGGAGCGCATGGAGCTGATGCCCTTCCAGGAGGAGACGGTGCATGATGCCGATGGCGTGGCTCGGGTCCTCCTGACCACGCGTCTGCCCTACTCGGAGCCCAACCTGCGTGGCGTGCTCGCCGTCTCCCTTGACGTGACCGAGCTGAAGCGGGCCGAGCGGGCGCTGCGGGAGAGCGAGTGGCGGCTGCGGCTGGCCCTGGATGCCACTAGCGATGGCGTGTGGGACTATGACCTCACGACCGGCGTTCTCTGTTGGGCGCCGCGCTGGCTGGCCGCGCTGGGCTATCCAACCGAGGGGGCCAAGAGCACGCTATCCGATCGTCTCGAGCTGCTCCATCCCGATGATCGCGCGAAGGTGACCGAGAGTCTTGACCGGGTTGCCGCGGGGGAGGCGGAGCTGCATCAGGTCGACTACCGGGTCCGGACGGGCACCGGGGGCTGGACCTGGGTCCGATCGAGGGGCAAGGTGGTCGCTCGCGATGCCGACGGCCGGGCCACCCGAATGCTCGGCACCCACGCCGACGTGACCGCGGCCAAGCAGGCTGAGAATGTCACCGAGCGGAACCGGAGGAGGTTGAGCATCCTCCTGGACCTGTACGAGATGCGCGACGCGCCTGAGAAGGAGATCCTAACCTTCGCCCTCCGGGCCTGCATGGATCTCACCGACAGCGAGCGGGCCTTCATGCGGATGCCGCCCAACGGCAGCCCGGGTCGGGCCACCCACTGGCTCAGTCGATGTTCCGAGTGCCACGGCACCGACCCCGGCCCCCTGGACCGGTTCGTCACCATCCCCATCGATCCCGAGGCGCCGACAGCCCCGCGGGGCGGACTCGCCGACAAGATCGAGCCCTACACCGAGGAGGAGATCGGCGAGGCCCGGGTCATCCTGCGTACCGCCTGGAACATGGTGCGGGAGAAGCGCGAGGAGAGAGCCCTCAGTCTGATGCGGTTCTCCCTCGACCACGTGTCCGTGCCGGGGCTCTGGATATGGGCCGACGGCTCGGTTGCATACGTCAACGATGCGGCCGCGGAGCTACTCTCGGGGCATGAGGGGAGCTTAGTAGGCTCGCATGCTTGGGACATAGGCCTGGCGGCCGGAGAGGAGGACTGGGACCGCTGGTGGCAGGCGTCCTTAGCCGAAGGTAGGAGCCGGATGGAGCTGACGACGCCCGATGCCCCGCGAGCCTTCGAGGTCGTCTCCAGCCACATCGAGCTGGGCGGTGATGCCTATGTGGTGGTGTTCCTTCACGAAGCCCCCAAGGACCTGGCCGACCCCTTCGCCTACCCATTGGACGCTCCGGCGGACACCGACTCGTCGGCGCACCTGGGCCACGACCTCAACAACCTGCTACTGACGATCCTGGGGAACGCGTCCGTGGCCCTCGAGCAGATGCCTGCCGTGTCGCCCGCCAGGCAGCGGGTTGCAGAGATCGAGGATGCGGCGTGCCGTGCGGCGGACCTGGCAACGGAGCTTATGGGAGTGCTGGAGGGGCAGCTCAAGGACACTAGGCAGCCGTCGGCTACCTCCTCCGCGCCCGCTGGCGGCGAGGCGCTGGTGCTGGTGGCCGAGGACGATGAAGGGGTGCGGTCGGTGGTGTCCAGCGTGCTCCAGGCCGCGGGGTATGCCGTGGTCGCGGCAGAGAACGGAGCCGAAGCGGTCCGGGTCTTCAAGGAGATGGCCGACCGGCTCGACGGCTGCGTGATCGACCTGGTCATGCCGGAGATGTCCGGCGATGAAGCCCTGAGAGTCATGCGCGAGCACCGACCCGAGCTCCCCGCGGTTATCTCCAGCGGGTACCGCGCCCGCTTTCAAGTCGAGTCGCTACTGGCCAGCTCTCACACGGAGTTCCTTCAGAAGCCGTACCGCCCCCGGGTGCTCATCGACACCATCGCCAAACTCCTGCGCGACGGTGGTCACGGTCGTGGACGCAACGGCGGGAGCGCCTGACGCAGCCGCGAGGGGCCGCTACCTGCACCGGAAGTCCTCGTAACCCAGGGCCCTGAGAGCGGGGAGGAGCTGGCCCGATAGCTCGGTCCGCTCGATGTTCTGCAGCGGAGGTCTGGCGGGCCCGCAGTCCACGCCCAGGCCGGCCATGAGGGCCTTGCTCGCGGCCAAGAAGGAGCCCTGACTGCCCTGGATGGTGCGGATCATCTCCATGGACCGGCGCTGCAGTGAGCGGGCCGTATCCAGGTCGCCCGCATCGAAGGCCTGGATGATGCGCGTGTACAGTGGTGCGGCGAAGTTGTAGGTGCTCCCGATGGCACCATTCGCCCCCAGGGCCAGGGCGGCCAACAGGATCTCATCCCGGCCGAACAGCATGTTGTATCGGCCGCCGTCCAGAGCACGGCACAGCTCGAAATCCATCAGGTCCTCGGCGGTGAACTTCACGCCGGCCAGAGTGGGGATTAGGTCTCCCGCCGACGTCAGCAGATCGACCATGTTGAAGCTCAGCCCCGTAAGGGACGGGATGTGATAGTAGTAGAAGGGCGTGGATGGGGCCTCCGCCGCCAGCTCGCGGCAGTAAGCACCCAGCTCGGCCACACTGGCTGGCTTGAAGAAGCAGGGACCCATGGACCCGATAGCCGCGGCGCCCAGCTCCTCGGCCTGGTGGGCCAGCCGCTTACCCACCTCCAGGGAGTCGTGCCCCACATGCACGATCACTCGGAACCCCTCGGGAGCCGCGTTCACCCAGGCCGCGGCGATCTCCATCCGCTCGGCTTCGGTCAGGGATAGGCTCTCTCCCGTCGTGCCGCATACGAAGGCCCCGGACACGCCGTTCCGGGCCAGGAGGCGGGCCATCGGCTCGATGATGTCCGGATTGATGGCTCCATCCCCCCCCATCGGGGTGAAGGGTGCCGCGATGAGTCCGCTCAGGGTCGTGTCGCCCATGGATCGGATCCCTCCGTTGGCGCCGAGATATTGTGAGGTGCCGCGTCGAGCCGGCCGCATGGCCCGGCGGTCCCCTGGGCGTCAGCAGCCATCGAACATGGTAACATTGCTCGGAGAAAGGGTGCCCATGGTTCGCTCAGCCCAGCCTGTGACCCTCGCCCTGGTGACGCTCCTTTTGGCGGTCGGTGCGCGCGCCGATACAGCCCAGCCACCCATGTACGTTTACTACATCGGTGGCGAGGGCTGTCACGGATGCGAGGTGGGCGACACGACCATCGAGACCGTCGTCGCACCAGACCCCCAGGTACGCCTTACGATGGTGGACCTGAACCAGGACTATGCCCTGGCTCATGCCCTACTGACCGCCGCGGGCGTGGATGACCTGCCTTCGGCTCCAAGTCTGTTGGTGGGTAGCACGTACGTGGACAACACCGCCTTCGGCCGGGAGGCGGTTGTACGGGCTCTGGATCGCTACCGGGAGACCGGTGCGCCCGACTTGCTCCCTCGCGCTCGCCGGCTGGAGGGCCGCACCGAGGACGCCCTGCCCGGTGAGCTCCGGCGGTGGGGGGTTCTCACGGTGATCGTGGCCGGCCTACTCGATGGCCTGAACCCCTGTGCCTTCGCCACATTGGTCTTCTTCCTCTCTTACCTGGCCGTCGCCGGAGCCAAGGGACACCGACTGCTTCTGGTCGGCCTGCTGTATGCCGCCGGGGTGTTCCTCATGTACTTCTTGTTCGGGCTGGGCATCCTGAAGGCGGTAGTGAGTCTCGAGGCCTTCCCCGCCGTCCGGGGCATCCTCTACGGCCTGATGGCCCTGGTCTGTCTGGTCTTCGCGGTTCTGTCTGTGCACGACGCCTGGCAGCTCCGACGGGGCCGCTCCTCGCGGGTGAAGCTGCAGCTACCAGCCGCGCTGAAACGCGGGACCCACGAGGCGGTGCGTCGGGGCGTGCGGGCCGCGTGGGTACTACCTGGGGCCTTCGCGGCGGGTGGGGTTGTATCGCTTCTGGAGGTCGCCTGTACCGGGCAGGTCTACGTGCCAGCCATCACCTACATGGTGGCCGCCCACGAAGACGTCGGATCGGCGGTGGGGTGGCTGCTTCTGTACGATCTCATGTTCGTTGCCCCCCTGCTGGTCCTCCTGGCGCTCGTTGTGTCCGGGGTGGGCTCCAAGACGGTCGCGCGGTGGGCGGAGGGGCAGGCGCCGTCGACGAAGATCATGATGGCGGGCCTGTTCCTGACGGCCACTGTCTTCTTCGTGCTCAAGCTAGCGGGCG
>WJIW01000058.1 GCA_014730065.1 Armatimonadia bacterium
GAGGTGGACCCCTCAGAGGTGGGGGTGCCCGCCATCTATCCCGATGTACCCCTGGTGCGCGAGGACATAGCGGGCTACTACATGGGCATCCAGCGGGCCGATGCCCGGGTTGGGGCGATGCTACGGGCCTTGGAGGATAGCGGCCGGCTGGCTGGCTCGATCATCATGTTCGTAGGCGATCAGGGCATGAGCTTCCACCGCGCCAAGTCGTCGTTGTATCACTTGGGCCAACACGTGCCTGCGGCCATGTGGGTACCGGGCGGACCGGCTGGCCAGCGGCGCATCGAGTTCGTCAGCCACGTGGACTACGCCCCCACCCTCCTCGACCTAGCGGGGCTCGATGTACCCGCCACCATGCAGGGGCACTCCCTGCGGCCACTCCTCGAAGGTCGTGAGTCCGTGGACTGGCGTGGGTACGTCGTCAGTGAGCACAACGCTCACGACCCTAACCCCGAGACCATCCTTCCCCAGCGGACGGTGATCGGTGATCGGTTCCAGTACATCCGGAACTACATGCCCGAGCGGCGCTACACTCACACGGCCGACCAGACCGACCAGGAGCTATGGAAGGCCCTCACCTACCGCGCCGTTCTGGAAAGCCGCGATGAATGGCCGGAACAGTACGCCATCCTGACCGACATGGACTTCCGGCCCATGGAAGAGCTGTACGACCTGCACACCGATCCCGCCGAGCTCAGAAACCTGGCTCTCGATGACCGCTATGCCTTCGCCCTCAACGACATGCGCGGGAAGCTGGAGGACTGGCAGCGGGAGTTCGATGATGTAACCGATCCCGAGTACTACCTGCACTTCCGGCGCCGCGACGCCTCCGCCGCGGATTAGGGCAACCCCCTACCCCAAGATCAGGGACCTCCCGACTGCACCATTCCTTCTTCCGGGCTACTCTGCTTCATGGAGCCGGGACGATACCGGCGCCCGGGCGGGGCCGTGGAGACCTGGCCCGCTAAGCGGGGCCATGCTGAGCGGTGTGTCTTCGAGTGGTGGCGGCCCCATGGAGGGCTGGCTCCTCCAGCCCCGATGGAACGAGAGGTCTTAACATATGAAAACCAACTGCGATCCGAGCGAGGCGGCGCGAGTTCTGTTGGTGGACGACGATGCCGAGGTGCTGGAGGCCACCGCCGACGCCCTCGCGTTACTGGGCTACGAGCCCGCGGCCTACGCCTGCGGACTGGAAGCCCTGGAGGCTTTCCGGGCCGGCCCAGCCAGCTACCGAATGCTCATCACCGACCTGAACATGCCGGGCATATCCGGCACCGAGCTGGTAATCAAGGCACGGGAGCTGAGGAGCGATCTGCCGTGCATCCTGACCACGGGATCCGATGGACGCCCCGCCGACGCGCCACCGGACCTGGCCATGCTATCCAAACCGTACCGGATCGGGGAGCTGGCGAGGCATGTGCGCACGGTGCTGGACGGTCGACACGCCGTATCCGAGGGGGGATTGGCATGAGCCGAGATGCCAGTGACACACCGAACAAACCCACCGAGGAGTGCCCCCGCACGGCCTGGCGACGGATCGCCGTGCGCAGCGACGTGCCCTCCGATGTCCGCCAGGCGACGGCCGATCTGATCGACGAGGTGGAGCGACTCCGGCGCATCGCCGGCGAGTCCGAGTCCTCGGAAGAGCCCGGCTGCCGTCTGGGACACTGCGAGACTTACCGCACACTGTTCGAGCACTCCCTCGATGGCGCGGTGGTGCTGGAGTACCTTCCACCCGAGGGGGATCAGCCAGCCGACTTCCGGTGCATCGGCGCCAACAGAGCCTTCGAAGCATACACGGGGATCCAGCAGGCCGAGATCGAGGGACGGCGGGTGCGCGACATCCTGCCCGACTTCGATGGCGACTGGTTCGCCCGATATGAGCAGGTGGCCGTAACCGGGAAGCCGCAGCGCTTCTCGGGGCACTTCGCTGCCTTGAATCGCCACTACCTGGTGGCCGCTTTTCCGGTAAAGGCGGGGGTTATTGCGGTCACTGCATTGGACACCACCGACCAGGTCAAGGCCCAGGACGACCTGCGTGATAGCGAAGGGCGGTTCCGGAGGCTGTTCGACCAGGTCGCCCACGGAATCGTGTGCCAGGACCGGAATGGACACATCACCGCCGCCAACCCCGAGGCCGAGCGCATCCTGGGGTTGACGGCCGACTCCATGCAGGGGATGACCTCCGATGCTGGCCGCTGGCAGACTCTCAATGAGGACGGCACACCCCTTGCCGGCAGCGACCACCCATCCATGATCGCCCTGCGGACCGGCGAGGAGGTCCGCAATGTGACTCTGGCCGTATGGCGGCCCGAGCAAGAGGAGTACCGCTGGCTGCAAGTCAGCGCTGTTCCATGCTTCAGGGAGGGCGAGGATCAGCCCTACCAGGTCTATTCCACTTTCAGCGACATCACCGATGAGCGCCACACCAAGGAGGCCCTCGCCAGGGAGCATAGGCTGATGCGGACCATCATCGACCAGCTCCCTAGCTTCGTCTACCTGAAGGATCGCGAGGGGCGCTTCCTGATGCATAACTCCAGCCTGCCCGCGGGGGTATCCGCCGAGACCAACCTGATGGGCAAGACCAGCTTGGAGGTCTTCCCGGAGCCCTTCGCCAGCATGTGCCACCAGTTCGGCCAGGAGGTAGTGCGCACAGGTCAGGGCATCGTTAACCGAGAGGCGCTGATCCATGCATCCGATGGCACCGAGCGCCACTACCTCTGCACCAAGGTGCCCCTCACCGACAGCGATGGAGATATCGTGGGCATCGTGGGCATCAGCCACGATGTGACCGACTTCCAGGCCCTCGCCCGTGCCATGGAGGAGAGCGAAGCCCGGTACCGCGCCCTGGTGCAGGAGTTGCCCATCGGGGTGTTCGTGCATCGCGCCGGAAGGCTGCTGTATGCCAACCCGGCCGCCCTCGAGCTGTTCCGGTCCCGGAGCATCGAGGACTTCGTCAGCCGGCCCATCGCCGCGTACGTCGATCCCGACGACCGGGAGGCGATTGTCGAGCGGAGCCACTCCATCGTACGGAGCGACGCCCCCGTTGGTGAGATGATCGCACGGTACGTACGCCTGGATGGCAGCTCCTTCCCCATGGCGACCATGGGGATCCCCCATTCTTGGGGTGGCGAGCCCGCGGCGCTATCGATAGGGATCGACGTGACCGAGCGGGTCCGGGCCGAGGAAGGACTGCTGGCTTCGGAGCGCGAGAAGGCGGCCATTCTGGACACTATCTCCGACCAGGTGGTCTACAAGGGCCCCGATGGCCGGATCATCTGGGCCAACCGAGCCTTCGCCGACGGAGCCCAGCGGGATCCCGATGAGCTGGTTGGGCAGACGTGCCCTCATCAAGGCGACCACCGCTGCGCCGCCTGCCCTGTGGAGGTAGCCATCGCCACGGGCCGCCTTCACTCCGACGAGGTAGAGGCCGGCAACGGCTCCACATGGGCCGTGCGGGCCTACCCCGTCCACGCCGATGACGGCGAGCTGGCGGGGATCGTCGAGGTCGCCCGAGACATCACGGAGCAGCAGAGGGCGGCCCAGTCCCTGAGGCTCTCGGCGCAGCGCCAGCGGCTCCATTTCGATAGGTCGCCGGTGGCCGTAGTGGAATGGGGCCTGGACCACCGTGTCGTGGAATGGAACCCCGCCGCCGAGGCTCTGTTCGGGTACACCAAGCAGGAGGCCGTTGGACGGCACGCCTACTTCATCGTACCCGATGAGATCAGGGGACATGTCGATGCCAACCTGGAGGCCCTTCGGCTCGGCTGTGGTGGTGAGCGCAGCACCAATCCCAACCGTCGCAAGGACGGCTCTCCCCTCATGTGCGAGTGGTACAACACCACCCTGGTGGACGAGTCGGGACAGGTCATCGGCTTCGCCTCCCAGGTGCTCGACGTGACGCAGAACGCCCACTTCGATGAGGAGCGCCGGAAGCTAGAGGAGTCGTCCCAGCGAACCCAGCGCCTCGAGAGCATCGGGGTGCTCGCGGGGGGCATCGCCCACGACTTCAACAACATCCTGTCGGCCATCATCGGCTACGGCGAGCTGGCAGTGCTCGACACCGCCGAAGGCAGTTCTGAGCGCCGCCGGATCGACCAGATCGTCCAGGCCGGGGGCCGGGCACGGGACCTGGTGAAGCAGATCCTGACCTTTAGCCGGCAGCACGACGCCGAGATGTCCTCGGTATCGCTCCAGCCCATTGTGAAGGAGAGCATGAAGTTCCTGCGCGCATCCCTGCCGGCGACCATCGACTTCGATGAGAACATCGACCGCCGATGCCGACGCGTGACGGTCGACCCCACCCAGTTCCATCAGATCGTCATGAACCTCTGCACCAACGCGGGCTACGCCATGCGCGAGGGGGGAGGGGTTCTGGAGGTGCGGCTCAGCGAGGTCGAGGTGGACGCGAGCCTGGCTGCCCGCCTGGACGTGGACGGCGCCGGCACTTACGCCAGGCTCACCGTCAGCGACACCGGTTTGGGCATGGACAAGGAGACGGTGGACCGGATCTTCGAGCCCTTCTTCTCCACCAAACCCGAGGGTGAGGGTACCGGCCTGGGTCTCTCCACCGTCCATGGCATCGTGCGGGCTTCGGGCGGAGGCATCAGCGTGTACAGCGAGCCGGGGGTGGGCACCACATTCCATGTCTACCTGCCCCTGGCCTCCGCCGACGAGGACGCTCAAGCGGACGCGCCGGCCGCCCTCCCGACCGGAGCCGAGCGGATCATGGTCGTGGACGATGAGCCCTCCGTCGTGGCCATGGCGGCCGAGGCTCTCAAGGTCCTGGGCTACGAGGTTGACGAGTTCGTCGACAGCCGTGAGGCCCTGCGCACCTTCCGCGAGGACCCCGACCGATACCAGCTCGTGCTCACCGACCAGACCATGCCACACTTCACGGGCACCCAGCTGCTGGCTTCGGTGAAGTTCCTGCGGCCCGAGATCCCCGTGGTCATCGCCACCGGTTACCAGCCGCGAGTAGAGAGCGACCTGGCGGGCTACTCCGTGACGCCCATGGTCCTGGCCAAGCCCTACACCATCATGGAGCTGGCCCAAGCCGTACGAGATTCCATCGAGGCCGAGGCTACCACGGCTGACGATGCGTCCACCAAGGAGGCCAGCACGCCATGACCGCACACTACGATCAAGCAGCGACCAAACCGCAGTTGCTCGCCGTGGACGACGAAGCCAGCGTGCTCGGGCTGCTGGCGGCCCAGCTCGAGGACGAGTTCGAGGTCACTACCGCCATTGGGCCCGAGGAGGGGATCCGTACATTCCGGACCGAGGGGCCCTTCCCCATCGTGCTCTCGGATTACGACATGCCGGCGATGACCGGTGTGGACATGCTCCGGGCCATCGAGGAGCTGGACGCCGACTCCATCCGCATGATGGTCACGGGGCATCTGGACCTGCAAGTCGCCGTGGACGCGGTGAACCAGGGCCACGTCTTCCGGTTCCTCACCAAGCCATGGGAGCTGACGGAGCTTCGCTCCTGCGTGCGAGCGGGCCTGGAGCAGTACTATCTGGTGCAGTCCGAGCGCGACCTGCGCGCGAACCTGGCTCGGCGGGTGGATGAGCAGGTACGGGAGATCGCTTCGGCCCACATGGGCATGATATTCGCCCTATCTCGTCTGGCCGAATCCAGGGATCCCGAGACGGGCGAGCATCTGCTCCGGATCAGGGAGTACTGCCGCATCCTGGCCGACGAGATGGTGCGAGGGCATCCCGACCTGGTCGCCGATCCGAGCCGGTTCGTGGAGCTGGTCTTCTCGGCCAGCCCCCTCCACGACATCGGCAAGGTGGGGGTGCCCGATAGCATTCTGCTCAAGCCGGGCCGCCTGGAGGACGTCGAGATGGAGACCATGCGAACCCACGCCGCCATCGGCGCCGAGACTCTGGCCGAGGTCGACCGCGAGCATCCGGGCAACGATCTGGTGACCATGGGAAGGGAGATCGCCCTGGGTCATCACGAGCGCTGGAACGGCACCGGCTACCCCCAGGGCCTGGCCGGAGAGGACATCCCACTGTCGGCCCGCATCGTGGCTGTCGCCGACGTATGGGACGCCCTTACCAGCAAGCGCTGCTACAAGGACGCCATCCCGCCGGCCGAGGCGACGGACATGATCGCCGAGGGTCGGGGAACCCAGTTCGATCCGCGGATCGTCGACGCGTTCCTCGCGCGGCATGCCGACTTCCTAAGCGTCTGGCGTGGGATTCCGGACCCCGAGTAGACCCACCCCATTCCCGCACTACCCGCCGCGCCGCCGGCTCCCATGCCTTGGCGCGGCGCTGGCGTACAGAGGCTGGCAGGGCGTCCCTTTTCCGGAGTCCGGAGAGGGCCAGCACCCGCACCACCTTCCGCCCCTTCCCGACACGCGATTCAGCCATCTCCCGACTGTGGCATTTGGCCCCCCCGCCTACCATGTAGGTGGAATTAGCGAACGGGGATGTCGGTTCCAAACACCAAACCGGAGAGAGAAGAAGGGAACGGGGAACATGAGAGAGATCTTCAGCCTGAACATCAAGAAGCTCCTGATCATCGGCTTCGCCGGCGCCGTGCTGGTGCCCGTGGCCATTCTGGGCACCATGGCGGTGCGAAAATCCACGGCCGCCCTCGAGAGTGAGGCGTACGGCAAGCTCCTCACCGCCGCCAACCTCAAGCGCGATGGGATCAACGGTTACCTGAGCAAGCGGATGCGGGATGCCGAGCTCCTGGCCCTCTCCCCCATGGTCCAGGACGCGCTGGTTGAGTATGCCGCCGCCTTCGGTGGCACGGTCGAAAGCGACGACGGCGCCGACGGAGACGCCGCGGCGAGGGCAGACCGGTACTTCACCGACTACACCGAGAACACCGACTTCCGGAACGTCTTCCTCATCGACACCGAAGGCAACGTGGTCTACACGGTGACTCGGGGGAGCGATCTGGGTGAGAACATCGATGGAGCGGTTCTTTCGGGCACATCGCTCAAGACCGTCGTCGGCATCGCCAGAAACGAGAACCGGGCCGCCATCGCCGACATCACCTACTACCCGCCCGCCGACACGAACGCCTTCCTTATCGCTTGCCCCGTGGACCGAGATGGGGAGCGGCTCGGGGTCATCGCCCTGCGCCTGGGCACCGAGGAGATCTCGGCGCGGATGCTGGCCGCTACGGGGGTTGGCGAGACCGCCCAGACCTACCTCGTTGGCCCCGACTACAAGCTGAGGTCGGACACGAAGTTCGACCAGACCATTCTGGATCACACCGACTTCTCCGCGGCGCCTCGCCTCCGTGCCATCGTGGACGAAGGCATCGCCGGCCAGTTCGAGACGGGCGAGTACGGGATGGCCCAGACCACCGACTACATGGGCCGGGAGGTCTTCACCATCTGGGACCAGGTGGACGTGGCCGAGCACCTCAAGTGGGCCATCGTCTCCGACGTGCCGGTGGACGACATTATGGCCCCCGCCCATGCCCTGACGCGGAACATCATCATCTCCGCCCTACTGCTAGGGCTGGTCTTCGTCGCCGTGGGCGTCCTGATCGCCTACCGGATCAGCTCGGGCATCGATCGAGTCGTGGGCGGCATGGATCGACTGGCCGACCGCGACCTTACCTACCGGCTGCCCGTTAGGGGCAACGACGAGATCGCCAAGCTGTCCCGGGCGTTCAACTCCACCTGCGAGAATCTGGGCGAGACCATGCGCACCGTGGGGGACGCCTCCAGCGCCGTGGGTAGCGCGAGCGAGCAAGTCGGAGCCACGGCCCAGGAGAGTGCTCGGGGCTCCCAGTCCCTGTCGCTGACCGTGGAGCAGATCGCCCAGGGCGCCCAGGACCAAGCCAGCCAGCTCGGCACCATCCGCGACCGGATGGTCTCCCTGGACGACTCGGTGCGTGAGATGGGAAGCGGCGCGGAGCAGCAGCGTGCCATCGCCGAGACCGCGGCCGCGAACGCGAAGGCCATGGCTCAGTCGGCGGGTCAGGTTGCCGACCTGTCAGAGCAAGTCGCCAGCGCCTCGACCCAATCGTCCCAGGTCGCCCGGGAAGGTGCCGAGGGGGTATCCCAGGCCGTGGAAGCCATGAAGCGGATCCAGGACCATGCCCAGCACTCCACCGAGCTGATCCAGGAGCTGGGCAGGCAGTCCGAGGCCATCGGCGAGATCGTGGGAGTCATCGAAGACGTAGCGGAGCAGACCAATCTTCTCGCCCTGAACGCCGCTATCGAGGCGGCCCGAGCGGGCGAGCACGGCAAGGGGTTCGCGGTAGTGGCCGACGAGGTACGCAAGCTCGCCGAGCGTGCCGCCACCTCCACCGGAGAGATCACGAACATCGTGCGCCAGATCCAGGATGGCATCGGGCAAGCCGTCGAGGCTCAGGACGAGAACCGGGCCCAGACGGACGAGGGAGCCGCTCTGATCGTCCGAGCCGGTGAGGCTCTGGAGAGTATCCTGGCCTCGGTGGACGACGTCACCCAGGCCATGGCCCAGGTAACGGCCGCTGCCCAGCAGATGAGCGCCGGCGTGGCCGACTCGGTGACCGCCAACGAGGAACTTGCCCAGGTGGCGGCCAATGGCGCCGAGGCCAGCGCCAACATGACCAAGGCTTCCGCCGAGGTCGCAGCGGCTTTGGACTCCATCTCCGCCGTCATCGAGCAGAACACGGCTTCCACCCAGGAGGCGTCGGCCTATGCCGAAGAGCAGAGCGCCGGTGGCGAGGAGATGGCCGCCTCGGCCGAGGAGCTCGCCGCCTCCGCCCAGTCCCTGCAAGGCTTGGTATCCCAGTTCCGCTGCAACTAGTCCCACCGACGCGAACACTGAGGAGTGATCACATATGGTACGCGATCTGCACACCCTAGAGCACCTGGCCAGCGAGCTTAGCGAAGTAGCGACCCACCTGGACGCCAAAGCGAGGGTACCGTGGACCCATCTCCTGCGCCCGGTCCACGATGCGGTCTCCACCTGGAAGAGCGGGATCTCCGCCCCCGATGGCGACGGGCCAGCTCCCGAGGTAGTCAAGCTCCGGACCGCCTACTGCCGCCAAGCGGCCAAGCGGGCCGGCGATCTGGCGGAGATCTCCAGGGATGCACCGTCCGATCCCGAGCTTCTGAGTCGCCTGTCGGTGCTCTTGTCGTCGGTGGCTGACCTGCTGGAGGACCGGTAGACTCAGTCATAGGTAGCGACATCGAGCCGCGAGCCCCGGGTGGGATCTCGTCCGGGGCTCGCTTTCGTCTCAGCCGCTCACCTGTCCCCCGGATACTGTAGCATGGAGACACCGGACGGATCACTCGTAAGAGGATCGCGCGATCGAGGGGGATCTTGCATGACAAGTCGAGGCGGCCAAGCCGGGCCACCCGATACCCGGTCGGGGATCGATGGCGACCATCGAGAGGCGCTACTGGAGCGAGTGCTCGAGTCGGCGACCGACTTCGCCGTTGTCGCCTGCGATGCCGACCTGCGCATTACCTACTTCAGCGGGGCCGCCCAGCGGCTCTTCTCCATAGCGCCCGAGCGCGCCCTCGGTGCCCGAGTCACCGATCTCCACGAGCTGCGCAGCGTGCCCGACGAGCGGTTCAGGGAGGGGCTCGCCCAAGCCCGCGAGCAGGGGAAGTACGTCTACCACATCGAGCGGACGTCGCCCGAGGGCGCGACCGTCTACTACCAAGCCACCGTCATGCCTCTCTACGGAGCAGGCGATACCCATCAAGGCTGGGTCCTCATGGCCCAGGACATCACCGAGCGGGTGGAGGCCAGGGAGAGGGCGCACCAGATGGCCCGGTTCGCCGAGCTGAATCCGGCCCCGGTGGTCCGGGTAGATCGAGGCGGCAAGCTCCTGATGGCCAACCCCGCCGCCTCGGAGCTTCTCGGTGCCGACGGTACCGACCCGGCCCACGCCACCCGGGCGGTGCCCGGTCTCGATGCAGTCGACCTGGCCGCCTCCATCGACGATGGTCGCGTCGTGCAGTGGAGCGCCCCGGTGGGCCCCCGGGCCTTCCAGTTCGTGCTTCGCGGCATCCCCGATCTGGGCGTGGCCCAGATCTATGGGAGCGACATCACCGACCGCCTGAGGGCCGAGGAGGCACTGCGCCGATCCAGGGAGCGGCTGTCCGATGTCGTCCACTCCATGCCCGAGCCGGTGCTGGTGATCGACTGTGACGACCGGCTCGTGCTGTGCAACAACCCCGCCCTGCGCCTGGTGGGAGCCGAGGACCCCATCGGCACGCCGCTCCGGCAGGTCCTTCGGGCCGCCCCCCTTAGCGAGGAAGCCAGAGAGGCACTCCTTCGCTCCGCCCGGGGGCCGGGCGAGCCCCGGCCCGTCAGCTTGGGGCCGCCCATCGGACGCGACTTCCAGGTCCGGGCCTCGGACCTGACGGGCGCCGACGGCACCAACGGCCGGGTGCTGGTGCTCGAGGACGTGACCGAGCTTCGCGAGCTCTCGGACCTGAAGTCGGAGATGGTCTCCCTCACCAGCCACGAGCTGAAGACGCCCATCACCGCGGTCATTGGGTCGGCCGCGACCCTCATCGAGGCCGACGGCAGCCTGGACGCCGAGACCCGCCGCGAGATGCTGGACATAGTCCTCTACCAGGCCCAGCGACTCAGCAACATCGTGACCAATCTGCTCGATCTCTCCCGCCTCGAGACCGGTCGTCGCCTGGACCTCCAGCCCAAGAAGGTCGAGGTGGAGCCGCTGATCAAGCGGAGCGTCCAGGCCGTGGAGGCCGCTCACGCTACCACGGGTCACGAGTTCCTCATCGAGATCCAGCCGGGCGCCGAGACGGCCACCATGGACCCGGCGCGCATCGAGCAGGTGCTCATCAACTTCCTCTCCAATGCCGCCAAGTACTCCGAGCCGGGTCCCGTCGCCATCCGCGTCAGGCCCACCGGGGAGGGCGGCAGCCGGTTCGAGGTAGCCGACCACGGACGCGGGATCGCGCCCGAGGAGCAGTGCCAGGTCTTCGAGCGATTCCGGCGGGTGGGCGGCGAGGATCACCGCCAGAAGTCGGGGCACGGACTTGGCCTGTACCTCTGCAAGGGCCTGGTCGAAGCCCATGGAGGCACCATCGGGGTCGACTCGGTACCCGGGCAGGGATCCACGTTCTGGTTCGAGCTGCCGCCGTCTTCGTAGGCGGGGAGGATCGGCGCGATGCCCTGCCCGAGCTGCGGGTCGGATCTACCCCCGGTCGCCGACTCATGCGCAGAGTGCGGCGCCCCATCGGAGGAGCTGTCGGCCAACTGGCGGCAGCCACCCTCCCGCGTCCCTTCCCGAAGGGGCTTCGGGGATCTCCCCCGCCCCCTCGTCTTCGGCCTGCTGGTCTTCACGGCGGTGGGGAACCTGGCGTTCCTCGCGAGCTTCCGAGCCAGCCCGTCCCCCGTGTACTGGACGATCATCGCCGTCGCTCAGGTCGCCTGGCTGGCGGCCACCGGGTTGTTCCTGTGGATACTACTTCGCCGTCGGTAGGCTCCGGGCCGAGGGACGCCGAACTGTGTGCCTGCCCGGCCCGAGGAGGCCAGCCATGCATATCGAGACTGCGCTCGTACCGGCGTTGCTGCTATCTCTGACTTTCGCTGCCCTCGCCCAGCCGCCCGATGCCGTGACCAACGACGACCGCATCCGGCCCTGGGACGACCTGCCTCGCTTCTGGCAATACAAGGGCGAGCCCGTTCTGCTGATCGGCGGCTCCGACGAAGACAACCTATTCAACGATCCCGCCCTGATGGCCGCCAACCTAAGCGCCCTCGCCGAGTGTGGCGGGAACTACATACGCGGCACCCTCTCCTGGCGCGATGAGAACAATGTGCCACCTTACGTAGCCGGCGACGACGGCCAGTACAACCTGGAACGGCTCAACCCCGAGTTCTTCCAGCGCCTGGAGGACTGCTGCCGGGAGTGCTACGAGCGGGACATCATCATTCAGATCGAGGTGTGGGCCACCTTCGACTACTACCGTGACCAGTGGCTCGCCAATCCGTGGAACCCCGCGAACAACGTGAACTACACCGCCGAGGAGAGCGGCCTGCCCACCGAGTGGCCCCATCATCCGGCGGCGAACCCGCAGCCCTTCTTCTACTCGCCGCCCGAGCTGAACGACAACGAGCTGGTGCGTGGGTACCAGGAGGCTTTCGTGCGGAAGGTCCTCGAGGTCACCCTCCGCTACCCCAACATCCTGTACTGCATGGACAATGAGACTAAGACTCCCCCGCAGTGGGCATGGTACTGGGCGGAGTTCATCCGTGCCGAGGCCGACGGCCAGGGCGTGCCCGTTCAGCTCACGGAGATGTGGGATGACTGGAACATCCTCGCCGAGCGCCACTCGCACACGTACAGCCGGCCCGACATTTTCGACTTCGTTGATGTGTCGCAGAACAACTGGATGGACTGGGGGGACCACTACCCGCCCCTACTGGAGTACCGAGCCATGCTCGCCGACTCCCCCATGGGCATCCGGCCCATGAACAACGTGAAGGTCTACGGCAAGCCCGTGCCAGGCCAGGAGCTGGATCCCGCCCTCAATGTGGACCGGTTCTGGCAGAACATATGGGCGGGCTGCGCCAGTACGCGCTTCCATCGGCCGGACTCGGGGCTGGGATGCTCCGAGCTGGCCCAGACCAGCATCCGAGCCGCCCGAGCCATCACCGACGCCTTCGACGTCTTCGCCGCCGAGCCCAGGCCCGATCTGCTGAGTGGCCACGAAGGCTCCGGAGCCTATCTCCTCTGCGTGGAGGGCGAAGCCTACGCCGTGTATCTCACCGCCGGTGGCACCGTAAACCTCGACATCGCCGCCATGGGCGAGCCGGCCGAGGTCCGCTGGCTGGATGTGGAGACCGCCGAGCTGGGGCGGTCCGCTGCTATCGAAGGCGACACTGCCACCCTCGCCTCGCCCGGCACCGAGGGCCCGTGGTGTGCCCTGGTCACGGCTCGCTAGCCCGTGCCATTCACCAGCTAGGTGGGAGAGCCGCAGCGCCTGCCCGGCCAATCGGGAGGCGCCGCCGGAACAACGCTAGGCCATCTCCGGGATCATGTCCCCATGGGCGTCGAACAGCTCGTCACAGAGCTGGTAGATCTGGTCCATGTTCAGCTCCGAGCGGGTGAGCGGATCGAGGAGCGCGGCATGGTAGACGTGGTCGCGGTTGCCCGTCAGTGCCGCCTCCACCGTCAGCTCCTGAACGTTGATGTTGGTCCGGATGTAGCCCGTAAGCTGGGGCGGTAGGGCGCCGACATAGCAGGGCTGGATGCCGTTGTGATCCACATAGCACGGCACCTCGACGCAGCATCCGTCGGGCAGGCTGGTGATCAGGCCCGTGTTCAGGACGTTCCCGTAGATGAGCCGCGGCTGGTCGGTGACCACCGAGTGGATGATCAGGGAGCCGTACTCCGCCGACCGGTGGACCTCCAGGGGCTCATCGCCCGAGAGGAGCTTGTCGCGCGTGTTCTCCCACCACTCGTTCTGGGCGACGCAGCGCCGGGGGTACTCATCGAGGGGGACGCTGTACCGGTCGATCAGGTCTTCGTCCTGGCTGCGGATGAAGTGGGGGACGTACTCGGCGAAGTGCTCGGAGGACTCGGTCACGAAGTAGCCCAGCCGCTTGAACATCTCGAAGCGGACCTTGTCCTTGGCGAAGACCTCCGGATCCTCGGCCGCCTGGCGCAGCTTGGGGTACAGGTCTTCGCCCTCGCGCTCCAGCTTCAGGTAGAAGGCCATGTGGTTGATGCCCGCACAGAGGAACTGGACCTCCTCGGTGGGGATCCCCATGTAGTTGGAGAGCTGCCAGGCGGTGCCCTGAACGCTGTGACACAGGCCCACGGTCTGGATGCCGGTCGCCTTGATGAATGCCCATGTGTTCATGGCCATGGGGTTCACGTAGTTGAGGAACAGGCAGTCGGGGCAGACCTCTTTCATGTCCCGGCCCATGTCGAGCATGACGGGGATCGTCCGTAGCGACCGGAAGATGCCGCCGATGCCCAAGGTGTCGGCGATGGTGGCGCGCAGACCGTACTTCTTGGGGATGTCGAAATCGATCATGGTCGAGGGATAGCCGCCGACCTGGATCATGTTGATGACGAAGTCCGCGCCCTCTAGGGCGGCTCGACGATCCTCATGGGTCGAGATGCTCGGCTTTGCCTCCACCGCCTCGGCCACACGCTCGGCCATCACCCCGGCGACCTTGAGCCGCTCGGCGTCGATGTCCATCAGGGCGATCTCGCTCTCCTTGAGCTCATCGAAGGAGAGGATGTCCCCGAGCAGGTTCTTGGTGAACACGACGCTCCCCGCGCCGATCATGGCGATCTTGGGCATTCTGCCAGCTCCCATCCCTCAGCCTTTGGTCAGGCCATCCCTGACTGCGGTATCATGTTTGGTTGTGATTGGTGCTCGGGCCTGTCATGGCTCCGAGCGGAGGAGGATTCTAGCATGGAATGCCCCGAGTGTGGCGCCGTGTTGGCCAAAGGCGAGACCATCTGCCCCGACTGCGGCCACGAGGTCAAGCCCGCCGGCAAGGTCGGCAACAAGCAAGCTGGAGCCAAGGCCCCGGCGGCGAGCAAGGGCGTATCGGGCGGGCTGATCCTCACCCACGCCATCGCCATCGCCCTAGGCATTCTGGCCGGCACCTGGATCACCCGGTCGACCATCGAGCGAGCCCAGGAGCAGCAGCGGGCTTCGGCCCCCGCCGCCGGCACGGGGGAGATGAACGGCATGCCGCCCGGACATCCCGACGTCCCGCCAGGCACCAAGGCGCCTCCGCTTACACCCGAGATGCTCGAGAGCGCAGGCTTCGGCTCCAACCCCCATGCCGGGGTCGAGGGTATGGAAGGCATGGGTGGCATGGGCGGAATGGGCAGCTTCCACGGAATGGGCGGCGAAGGTGCCGATGCTGCAGGCTCCGAAGCACCCTCGCCGGACGAGGCGGACGCGCCCGAGGATGCTCCGGACGAAGCAGGAGACGCGGAGGCTGGCGAGTAGCCGACCCAGTACTGGGGGAGAGCCATGCGACACGCCCATCGCCCTATCCGCTCACTCATCCTCTCTCTGCTCCTGGCCGTGTGTCTGTCGTCTGGGGGGTTGGCCCAGGAGCCGCCGCAGGCTCCGGGCATCGAGTGGGAGGAGTGGGTCCTCTCACGAGTCGTCGATGGGGACACCATCGAGGTCGTCCACCCGGTCGATGGCACCGAGGAGCAGGTCAGGCTCATTTGCGTGGACACCGAAGAGAAGGGCGCCTACGGCACCAGCGAGACCAAGCCCAAGACCGCCTTCGGAGTGTACACGGCAGGCTGGGCCGCGGGGTGGTTCGAGCCGCTGGAGGGTGAGCCCGCTCCACCGACGGTGCACCTGGGCTTCGAGACGGGCGGCGAGCGCCGGGGTATCTACGGGCGGCTCCTGGCCCACGTGTGGTACCGGGATGAGAACTTCAACTTGAAGCTCGTCCGGGAGGGCTGGTCGCCCTACTTCAACAAGTACGGCAACTCCCGGGTCTTCCACGAGGAGTTCGTCGAGGCCCAGCAAGTGGCCCGGGAGCAGCAGCTCGGGGTCTGGGATCCCGCACGCCAAGACGAGGGCGCCACCCGCCCCTATGAGCTGCTCGTGCCCTGGTGGGAGCTGCGGGCCCGGGTTATCGATGAGTTCCGCGCGTACGATGAGGAGCACCCCGATGAGGTGCTCGACATCCGGACCGATCTGGAGAAGATCCGAGAGCGCTGCGAGGCGGGCGAGGAGCTGGTCGTCTTCGGAGCTGTCTCCAACGTCCGCACCGTGGGCCGGAACAACCTGTGGATAGAGTTCGGCACGCCCGACGACGAGCGGTTCATCGTCTTCGTGCCCGTATCGACCCGCGACCTGCTCGAGGAGAGCTGCCTGGATGAGGTGACGGAGGAGTTCGGCCGCGGGTACGCCTACTTCCAAGGCACAGGCACCATGTACCACGACATCGCCGAGATCGTGTTCGAGGACCCCAGCCAGATCAGCCTGACCTGGCCGCCGGGCGAAGAGCGGACCGAATAGGTCGTGGCCGAGACCCCGCGACAGTGCCCCGGCCCTTTGCTTCCGGGCCACGTGGTCCGGGGTGACATGTTCCTGCTGGCCGCCCTGTGCCTGGCGTGCTTCCTGATCACGCCCATCTGGTATCCCCTCCTGGACGAGGACGAGCCCCGGTACGTCTCCACTAGCCTGAACATGCTGGAGTCGGGCGACTTCCTCGTGCCCCGCTTCAACGA
Organism: Armatimonadia bacterium; assembly: GCA_014730065.1. Classification (GTDB taxonomy): domain Bacteria; phylum Armatimonadota; class Zipacnadia; order UBA1398; family UBA1398; genus UBA1398. The sequence continues at coordinate 16,184 of WJIW01000058.1, forward strand.
CGAGCCGCGATACCAGAAGCCCGTCCTGACGTACTGGGTGATGGCCGCCTCGATGGCCCTGGTTGGTGAGGAGCCCATGGGCGGATGGGAGTGGCCCGCCCGGCTCCCCAGCGGTCTGGCGGCAACGGGCATCGCGCTCCTGCTGTACGGGACTCTCGCCCGGAGGCAGTCTCGTCGGGCGGGGTGGATCGCGGCCCTGGGGTTCGTGTCTCTCCCCATGGTCATGCTCTGGGCCCGAGCCGCCTCCACCGACATGCTCCTGACGCTGCTCCTGACGGCCACGGTGCTGTGTGCTTGGTGGGCCGCAGAGGCTGCCCGAGGGAGGGCCAAGGCGCTGTACCTATTGGCAGCGGCGTGCGCGGGGCTGGGATTCCTGACCAAGGGGCCGGTCGGCGCCTTGCTGCCGCTGCTGATCTGGGGGGTTCACCTGGGCCTCACCGGCCGGTTGCGATCCGAGAGCCGACGGGTGCCTTGGCTGGGGGCCGTGGCAGTGTTCTCCATCGTCGGCCTGAGCTGGTACGTGGCAATCTACCTCGCCGAGGGGCCAGCCTTCTTCCGGTCCTTCTTCCTCCGTGAGAACCTGGGCCGAGCCCTGACGGGTGCCGGCGGCCCCAAGGAGATTCTGAGCTGGGCGCGGCTCATCGTGCCGACGATGGTGCTCGTGGGGCTCGCGCCGTGCAGCGCCTTCGCGCTGGCGGCCCTAACCCGCAGGCCGTCCCAGAGCGGTCCACCCCTTGGGCATCCAAAGCACCTGCTTCACGTATGGTTCTGGGTAGCGCTGATCGTCTTCTCGCTGCCCCAGGGACAGTGGCCCTCGTACGCTCTGCCCATCGCGCCGGCGGCATGCCTCCTAGCGGCGTCTTATCTGGACGAGTCGGCTCGGGCCCGGGATGGCCACCTGGGACCCTGGGCGGGAGCCGCGGGGCTGGCGGTCTTCTGGGTGGTCGTGCTCACGGTGACGGTGGGGCTGGCCCAGAGCGCGTCGCCGGAGTACTCCAAGGGGCTACCGGTCCCGCTACTGAGCACGCTGATGCTGGCCACGGCGGCCATCATCGCCATCGGCACGGCGGGCGCGGTCGTAGCCAGGGTCCGGGCCACGCAGCCAGCGGCGGTGGGTATCCTGCTCGCGACCTGGATCCTGGGCTTCGGCCTCTTCGCCCAGGTTACCGCTCCGGTCCTCGTGCGCCACCTCACAGGTCCCCGGGTGGCCATCGGCCGGTACCTGGCAGAGCGGGGCCCGGATCTGCCCGTCCTGACCTACGGAGCCCGGTACTCCTCGCTGCCCTTCTATGCCCGCGAGCCCCTGGAGTTCCACGCGAAGGGGAGTGCGAGCTTCGGTCAGCGAGTCGATCGCCTTAGGTCAGATGAAGGCCTGCTCTTGGTGACCGATCCCGGCGGGCGCGGCGAGCTGAAGGACCGCTGGCCGATGGAGACGGTGGTCGACACCGAGCGGCTGCTGCTGCTTAGGATCCCGCCCGTAGATATGCCGCCCGCTAGCCCCGGCCCATGAAGGGCGGCTCCGACGAGTCGCCGTCGGGCGGCGGCAGCGGGCAGTCGCGGATCAGGTCGCCCAGGTCTTGCAGGATCATGCCGATCTCGCGGAGGAGCTCGGCGTCGGTTGGGGCCTCGGCCAGATGGTCAGACAGCTCCAGGGCCTCCTCGGCCGCCGTGTGGCAGACGTTGGGGCCGCCGCCCCCGCCATTGGGCGTGACCTCCAGGGAGCCGGACTCGGGATCGTCTACCAGGCGATCCAGACTGATGCTCACCCGGACGAGCTGCTCCTTCAGGACGCCGAGTAGATCGGCCCACGGCACCTTCTGTTTCACCTGGAAGTGTGCGGAGACTTTCCTGAGCCGAATGGCCATCTCGGCGAGCCGTTGGGCCGCGTCCAAATCCCTCACCTACCCCTGTCCTCCTGTGTGCTAGCTACCCCGTCACCGAGGCGACGACCGAGGCGCGCAACACGCCGCGCACGGTGTTCCGACGCCGGTCTCCGGTGATCCCGGGGCCCTGGGGGCCACTCCCCTCCTGGGTAGGGTGCCACTCGGCGGGCCAGGTGTGAAGCACCTTTCGGAAAAGCCCGGCTCCCGGCCTCCGCCGGGCCCGGCGGCGCGGGTGACATTCGGCCTTTCGTGTGCTACACTCCGAGCCTGCGAACGTGACTCAATTCACGGCCATTGGACCGTTGACTCCATGAGGCTCTCGGGCAAGACCGCGCTCGTCACGGGCGCGGGACGCGGCATCGGCAGGGAGATCGCCCTCGCATACGCTCGCGAGGGGTCGCGCGTCGCTTTGGTAGCCCGCAGCGCCGACGAGCTCGGCGCCGTCGCCTCTGAGATTGAGGCTCTCGGATCACAGGCTCTGGCTCTGCCCGGAGACGTCACCGATCAGGACCTTGCCGCCAATGCCCTCCAGCGGACCCAAGTGGAGCTGGGCCCACTGGACATCTTGGTGAACAACGCGGGCGTTTTTCTGGAGCGCCCGGTTCTGGAGACCCCCCTGGAGGAGTTCGATCGGGTCATGGACGTCAACTTCCGTGCTCCGCTCCGCTGGATGCGTGAGGCGGCCCGGGGCATGATCGACCGCGGCCAGGGCCTCCTCCTGAGCATCTCCTCCCAAGCCGGCCGCCGGCCCTACCCCGGGCAGGGCGCGTACTGCGCCTCGAAACACGCTCTGATGGGGCTGGTCCGGGTCTTGGCTTGGGAGCTGCGGGAGCATGGCGTGCGGGTATCGGCGATCAGTCCGGGCGGCGTAGACACCGATCTTCTCGCGGGAGCCCACGAGTATGCGGACAAAAGCGCTTACATGCAGCCCGAGGACATTGCCGAGGCCGCGATCTACCTCGCCACCCTTCCGCCTCGGGCAGCAGTCGACGAGATCGTGATCCGGCGCTTCGCGGCCGATCCCTTGCCCTGAGGCGCGGGCCGGGCTACCCAGCCCAAGAGAGGAAGTACATAGTGAGCGATCACAAGCAGCAGGTCCTGGAGGAGCTCATCGGCATGTCCCACCGGCTCGGCGAGCCCGAGCGGGAGCTCGTCATACTGGGTGAGGGCAACACCTCGGCCAAGATCAGCGATGAGACATTCTTCGTCAAGGCCAGCGGCACCCAGCTTCAGACCATCGGGCCCGACGGCTTCGTCGAGGTCTCGACACAGAAGGCCCTGGACATCCTCAAGGAGGGCGATCCCTCCGATGAGCGCATCATCGAGCTTCTGCGCCAGGCCGGGGTCGACGATAGCGGCCTCGTACCGTCGGTGGAGACCATCCTCCACGCCAGTCTCCTAAGCATGGATGGCATCAACTTCGTCGGCCATACCCACCCCATCGCCGCCAACGCCATCCTCTGCTCTCACAATCCCGAGCTGCTGGTCAATGGCCGCATGTTCCCCGACGACATCGTCTGCACGGGACCCTCGGCGGTCTTTGTGCCCTATACCGACCCGGGCGTGAAGCTGTCCAAGGCCGTGCGCGCCGGAGTGGCGGGATACGTGGAGGAGAACGGCTTCTATCCCAAGCTGATCCTCATGCAGAGCCACGGCGTCATCGCCTTGGGCAAGACGGCGAAGCAGGTCGAGACGATCACCTACATGCATGTCAAATCGTGTAAGATCGCCCTCGGCGCCCTGGCCGTAGGAGGCATCAACTTCCTGACCCCCGCGAACGTGGAGCGCATCTTCAACCGGCCCGACGAGAAGGCGCGGGAGGCCATGCTCTTCGGTGCCCGCAAGGACGGCTACTCGAAGGAGGGGAGCTGACCCATGCCTGACAAACAGCTCGCGTGGAGGCTACATGGCGCCGGCGTGGACAACCTGGGCGGGCCCCAGGGGCCCGAGGAGATCCCCGTCGGCACGCCGGGGCCGGATCAGATCCTGGCCCGGGTCGACGCCTGCGGCCTCTGCTTCTCCGATCTGAAGATCATCCGCCAAGGCGGCGACCACCCCCGGCTCTACCACCGCGACCTTTCGACCGATCCCATCGTGATGGGTCACGAGGTAGCCCTGACCGTGGTCGAGGTGGGCGAGAAGCTCAAGGGTGATTACGAGCCCGGCCAGAGGTTCGTCGTTCAGGCCGATGTCTACTACCAAGGCAAGAACCTGGCCTTCGGGTACATGCTCCCCGGCGGGTTCGAGCAGTTCGTACTGCTAGGCGATGAGGTGCTTCGGGGCGATGGCGGCAGCTACCTGATCCCC
>WJIW01000556.1 GCA_014730065.1 Armatimonadia bacterium
GCATCAGGGCGGGCCGATCTGGCTGAGGCGGTGGTACAATGGCCCTAGACGCGTTAGCGAGGTGACAAGCGATGATGCTTAGCCGACTGCGTGTTGGGGGCTATCGCTCGCTCCGCGATGTCGAGTGGCATCCGGGTGCTCTGAACGTGCTGATCGGGCCGAACGCTGGCGGCAAGTCGAACGTCCTGCAGACGTTGGAGCTCATACACCGCTGTGCGGCTGGAGGCGTGAACGGGTTCGTGAAGCACCATGGGGGGCTCTCCGCTCTGAGGTGGGACGGGACACCCGGTGCCGTGGAGTTCTGCATTGACACGGCGGATCGCCCATCGACGGGCAGCTTTGCAGCGGGCGGGCCGACGGGGCCCTTCTCTTCATCAAACGCCTTCAGCTACACCCTGTCACTCATCGCTCCGCAGCGCGATGCAGTAGCTGTCGCGGAGGAGGTGCTGTGGCACTCGGGTGCGGAGTCGGAGCCGGTGTGTATCCGGCGCTCGGGCCTGTCGGCCGCGATGCTCCAGCAAGACGGCGATGTCCTCAGCTACGACATGCCCGAAGATCAGATCGGCGAGAGTGCATTGGCCCGTACGCCTGGTCCGGGCACCGCTCATCTGACCCGAGCGTTCGCGTCGTTCCTACGCGGCTGGGCGATCTACGCAGCCGTGGACTTCCCGCCGGACTGCCAGGCGCGCCGTCCGCCACTGGCATCGTACGAGACCCAGGTGGACTCAGAGGGCGGCAACACTGCGGCGGTGCTGCACACATTGTACAGCGAGCACCGTGCCTTCCGTGACCTACTCGATGACGCCATGAGGACCGCCTTCGGGGATGAGTTCGAGGAGCTCGTGTTCCGGCCCGTCGCAGCCCAGCGGGTAGAGCTGTGCCTTCGGTGGCGCAGTCTCGATGCGCTTCGCCCGGCAGCCGACCTCTCCGACGGCACGCTGCGGTTCCTCTTCCTGGTCGCGGTGCTTGCCAACCCGGAGTCCCCCGCGCTAGTGGCCATCGATGAGCCGGATGCCGGCCTGCACCCCTCTATGCTTCCAATCGTGGCTGAGCTGGCTCAGGAGGCCACCCGCCGCAGCCAGGTTGTCTTCACGACTCACTCGCCCGAGCTGCTCGATGCCTTCGGGCCCAATCCACCGACCACAACCGTGGCAGAGCTGACCGAGGGCAGGACTGTTCTCTCCACGCTGGAGCCGGACCGGCTCGCCCGATGGGTCAGCGAGTATCGGCTCGGCCGCATGTTCAGCACCGGGGAGCTGGAGGCGCTTGTGTGAAGGTCGTCGTGGTAGCGACGGGCGAGACGGAGAAGCGAGCATTGCCCGGGCTCCTCGAGCGAGCGTTGCGGCCGAGGACGCAGCCCGACCTCCGCGTGAGGTGCGTCAGTCACAGAGGGCTGCACCTCATGCTCCGGGAGCTTCCAGCGGTGGTGGCGCGGCAGCTCGCCGGCGGGGCCGCATGTGTTGTGGCCATCGCCGACCTGTCAGACCCTCAGTCGTATCCCGAGGGACTCGATACGGCCGGCAAGGCTGACCACCTCAAGCGCCAGATGGCTCCTGGATGCACCGATCCACGAGTGGTGCGGGCCGTTGCCGTCTGGGACCTGGAGGCCTGGCTGCTGAGCGAGCCAGAGGTCTTCGAGCATCAGGAGATCCAGGCGGCAGCCCGAGGCTGGGGCGCCGACCCGGAGATGGTTGACCACCAGCAACCACCCGGCAAGCGACTCGAGCAGCTGTTCCCGCAAGTCCTTGGCCGGCCGTACCAGAAGATCATCGATGGGGCGAGGCTGTTCCGGCGACTGACCCCTGAGGCCGCGTACCGCCGATGCGGGCATTTCCGGACCATGATCGACGACATCGTGGGTGCGCTTCGCTAGCTCACCTACCCCTCCCCGCCCCACGGGCCCCGCGTGCGCAGCCAATGGGCGGCGGCCAGAAGCCCGCGAACCGCTCCCAGGAACAGGAGCAGGAACACCAGCCAGGCGACCCCGCCGGGCAGCACGGGCCCCAGGATCCGGTGGGAGAAGAAGACCAGCAGCCAGACGACAAACAGGAACGTGCCCAGCAGGATGGTCACCCAGCTCGCGCGGTTGAGGAGCCAGGGCACGACATCCTCGATCGTCGCTCCCTCGGCCCGGCACCGAGCGGCGGTCTCCCGGGCCATGCCCAGGAACAGGAGCGCGCCCATGGCCAGCGCGATGGCTGCCACGCCCGCCACATGGATGTCGTTGAGGTCATCCCAGTACAGGACCAGTCCGACGACGCCCGCGACCCAAAGCACCGTGTAGCCCGCCACAACCAGCCAGAGCAGCGCGCGCACCCTAGCCCAGCGATCCCCGCGACACGCCCATGGCTTGTATCAGCTCCTGGGCGAGATGAGCTTGCCGCTCCTCCAGGCCCTTGCCATTGGCGGCTCGGCGCAGCAGCGGTTCCGCGGTCTCCAGCAGACTCACATAGTACTCCGATGGCGCGCACCCGGGGATGCTGTTCAGGTCGAACAGGTCGTGGCAGACCTGGACATCGGTTTCCACCTCGCGCTGGCTCGCCGAGTCCAGCAGGGGTTTGGCGGTGTCCAGGTGCATGAACTTGTGGGCCTGGGCCAGGTCGTCCTTGAGGGACGGGTAGTACACATTCAGCAGCCGGTCCAGGACGGCATCCCCCATGGCATCCTCGATGGCCCGCAGGGCCCGGCCCGTGCCGATGAACTCGGGGGGCAGGCCCATGGAGTAGGTCGCGGCGCAGAAGGTGATCACTCGGGGGAGGTTGACCTGGGCCGAGGGCGGCGCGGCGGCCACCTCGCTGACCTCCTCGCCCAGGATCCGGTTCAGCTCCGAGGGATCGTGCATGGAGCGGCCGTAACCCGCCAGGCTGTCCCGGGTCAGGCGGTCACGCTGCCGGGGAGCCAGATCGCTGATGGCGGCGATGGAGCCCGCCAACCGCTCCAGGGTCCGCACGTAGGAGCGGGCGAAGACCCCGATGATCATCAGGATCTCCTTGACTTCCTCGTCGGAGTAGGCGAGGTGGTCGTCGGTGGGTAGCTCGCGCCTGGCCTTGCTCACCAGCTCCTTCAGGCGGTCGGCCGGATGGTCGTACCGGAGGGCCGACTGGATCGTGATGGTATGGAGCCCTCGGAAGTCGCGCACGATGTTGTCCATGTTGTCGGGCGTCAGATGGCCGCGGAAGGGCAGTGAGCCCGCGCCCCAGATGGGAGCCACGTCGATGTCCAGGCGCTCCGACGCCCGGTAGCATGCCGATAGGCCCACTTTGTTGGAGAGGGTGGCGGCGACCATGCCGTAACGCAGCGCCGGGTCGGAGCGGGCGATCATCACCCGGAGGGTGTCCAGATCGAACCCCGCGTCCCGGTTGCACTGGACGTACTCCTCGATGATCTGATCCAGCACCACGAGCTGGGGCACACTCTCCACCAGCGGGATCACGTACAGGTCCTCGGCGACCAGGCCCGTCGGGCCTTCGGAGTGCAGCAGCTCCAGGAGGGCGGCGACGCGCTCCCTGACCTTCCAGAGGGCCACACCGGACTCGGCCATGGGGATGACGACCTCGTGGATGAGGGGCGTCTCTTGCAGCTCCTTGCCGTTGCCGATGGCATCGAGCACGGCGAGGATACCCATGAGCTGGCGCCCCACCGACTCCTGCTCCGCACTGGGAAGACGCGGGGTGATGAACACATCCTCGCCCGGGCTCACGCCGATGCGCTTGAGGGCGACGGCGGTGCGCCACGGCTGGTGCCACGGCGTGAGTTTGCCCTCGAAGTCGATCATGATCTCCTCGATACCCAAGCCATCGGGATCGAGCATCTGCACGGCTTCGTCGGGCTCCTCCTGAATGGGCACCCGGCGGCTCGCCGAGTCGGGGTGCTGGGTTCCCATCGTCGCGGGAATGCGTGGCTTCATGGATGTAGTGACTCCTCCAATCTCAGCATTGGCGCACCCCCTATGATAGCCCCTGAGGGGATGGGGTGCACGCGACGACTAAGTGAGGAGGGTCAGGCGTGTGTCGGCGGCGGTCCCATCGGCCCGCCTAGGACCGGTACTGCCAGGCAGCCGCGCACGCGCCTTCGCTCGATACCATGCACGGCCCGAGCGGGTCCTCGGGGGTGCACGCCTTGCCGAAGGCGGGGCAGCTCATGGGGCGCATGATGCCCCGCAGCACCTCGCCGCACCGGCAGGCGGGGTTCGGCTCGACGGGGTGGCGCGCCAGGCCCAGCCGGTCCTCCACATCGAAGCTCCGGTACCTCTCGGCCAGGCCCAGCCCACTCACTGGGATCTCGCCGAGCCCCCGCCAACGGGAGTCGCGGACCTCGAAGACTTCATTGAGTATGCCCAGGGCCTTGGGGTTGCCCTCGGCCCTCACGGCGCGGCCGTACTGGGTGTCCACCTGGGGCTGGCCGGTCTCGTGCTGACGGACGAGGCTTCGCACGGCCAGCAGCACGTCCAAGGGCTCGAACCCCGCCACGGCACACGCGACGCCATACTCGTCGGGCAGAAAGCGGTAGGCCTCGGAGCCGATGATGGTGCTCACGTGGCCGGGGCAGATGAAGCCCTGAACGCCGCACTCGCCCGCCTCGACCAGGGCCCGCATGGGCGCCGGCATGGTCTTGTGGGCGACGAGCAGCGAGAAGTTGTCCACCCCGTCCGCTTCGGCCGCGCGGACCGTAGCGGCGACCCCGGGGGCGGTGGTCTCGAAGCCGATGGCCACGAACACCACGAGCCGTTGAGGCTCTTGCCGGGCCGTAGCCAGAGCGTCCATGGGCGACAGCACGATGCGAACATCGCCGCCCTCGGCGCGGACCTGGTCCATGCTCGCGTGAGTGCCCGGCACTCGGATCAGGTCACCGAAGGTCGTCAGGACGACGCCCGGATCCCGCGCCAGCTCGATGGCAAGGTCGATCTCCTCTTGGGGAGCCACGCAGACGGGGCAGCCGGGCCCCGGCACCAGCTCGATGGTGTCGGGCAGTAGATCATGGAGTCCATACCGCGCGATGGCGTGGGAGTGGCTGCCACATACCTCCATCAGCTTCAGGGGCTGGCGGGACTCCTCAGCGATCTCCGCGGCGATGGCCCGGGCGGCGTCGACATCTCGCAGGCCCTCCAGCCCTAGGCTCATGGGGCGCCGTCCTCGGGAGGCGTCTCGTCACTCGCGGCCGCGGCCCGAGCTGCCTCGTCCAGGAGGGCCAGGGTCTCCTTGGCCTCCTCCTCATCGAGCCGCTCGATGGCGAACCCTGCGTGTACCAGCACCCAGTCACCCAGCTCGGCTTCCTCCAGGAGGTCCAGCCGGATCTTCATACGCGAGTCGCCGACAGCGACCTCGCCCCATAGCTCATCGGCCGCCACCAGGCGGCACGGAACCGCGATACACATGTTCTCGCTCCTCAGAGATGCTTCATGACGGGCGGCCCGCTCCGAGAGCCAGGGAGGCCGCTACCGCCTGGCCCAGGGCGAGCCCACCATCGCCCGGCGGGGACTCCCTTGGCCACAGGGGCGTGAGGCCCTCCCGCCGTATGCCCGCCACCACCTGGCATAGCAGCCTGGAGTTCTGGAAGGTGCCGCCGGTTAGCCCCACATGCTGTAGTCCCTGGTCGCGGCACATCTGTGACGCTCCACGGACCAGGGCCTGAGCGAAGGACCCGTGGAAGGCGCCGGCCAGAGTGGCCACGTCCACCCCATCCAGGAAGCCAGCGAGCAGCGCGTGCAGCGCGGGCGTGGGGTCGAGGATCAGGGCGCTCTCCTCCTCGCGAAGGTCCCATTCCATCGGGTAGTCGGTATCGACGGCAGTGGCCTCCAAGCGCATGGGCGCCTGGCCCTCGTAGGCGTTCTGCTGAGCAACATCAAGGAGACACGCCACGGCGTCGAACAGCCGGCCAGCGCTGGTTGCCACGGGCGAGTTGATGCCCATCCGCATCGCGCCCTGGATGACGGGCCAGGACAGCAGATGATGGTGGAGGTGCTCGGGGAGATCGTCTCGGCTCAGCTCGCCGAAGGCGGCCTCCAGCCACGCCAGGCACGGGCGCCAGGTCTCGCGAGCGGCCACGTCGCCGCCGGCCAGGCGGATGGGGCGCAGATGCCCCACCCTCTCCCACTCGGCGCCGTCGATGCGCAGAAGCTCGCAGCCCCAGACCGTGCCATCGGTGCCCAGTCCGGTGCCGTCGGCGGCGATGACCAATGCCGGCTCCTCGATGCCATGCTCGGCCAGCACCGCGGCTCCGTGGGCGTAGTGATGCTGGATCCTAATCAGCGGCACGCCCAGGGTCTCGGCCCGCTCCTCGGCCCAGCGGGTCGATAGGTAGTCGGGATGCAGGTCGCAGGCGATGGCCTCGGGCCGGACCTCCAGCAGGGATTCGAGGTGGCTCACCTGGCGCTCGAAGTAGGTAAGTACCCCTTCGTCCTCCAAGTCGCCGATGTGCTGGCTCGGGTAGGCGTCCTGGCCCCGGGTCATGCAGAACACGTTCTTCAGGTGGCCCCCGACGGCGAGCACCGGCGCCAGCTCGGCGGGAAGGCGGGTCGGGAAGGGCACGTAGCCTCGCGAGCGCCGCATCATCAGGGGGCCTACATCGGTCCAGCGGATGACCGAATCGTCGCAGCCGGTCACAATCTCACGGTCATGCAGCAGGAGACCATCGGCCACCGGTCCCAGGCGGTCCAGGGCGTCCTCGTTGTCGGTGCAGATGGGCTCGTCGGAGAGGTTGCCGCTGGTCATGACCAGGGCGTCGGTCGCCAGGCCATCGAAGAGGAGGGCATGTACGGGGGTATAGGGCAGCATCACACCGACGGCGTCGGTATCGGGCGCGACCTCGGGAGCCAGCTTGCAGCCCGGCAGCCGCGGAACCAGCACGATGGGAGCACGGGGCCCGAACAGCAGCTCGGCCGCCTCGGCCGGTATCTCGGCATGCTCGCGAGCGGCGTCTAAGTCCCGGAACATCACGGCCAGGGGCTTGAGCTCCCGGCGCTTACGGGCGCGCAGGCGGGCGACGGCGCCGGATGACCGGGCATCACAGGCCAGGTGGAACCCGCCGATGCCCTTGACGGCGACCACCTTCCCCGCGGCCAAGTCCCGTCTCGCTGCGTCCAGGGGATCCAGGTCCGACTGCGGCCGGTAGCTCAGGGAGGGACCACAAACGGGACACGCCACCGGCTGGGCGTGGTACCGGCGGTCGGTGATGTCCTCGTACTCCCCCCGGCAGCGATCACACATGGGGAAGCCGGCCATGGAGGTCTGGGGGCGGTCGTACGGCAGGCGCCGCACGATGGTGAAGCGGGGCCCGCAGTTCGTGCAGTTGATGAAGGGGTGTCCGTACCGCCGGTCGGCGGGATCCCGAAGCTCCCTGTGGCAATCCGGGCAGGTGGCGATGTCGGGGGGAACCCGGATGGCTCCACGCCCGGTTCGCTCGCTGGCGGTGATCTCGAAGCCCGCCAGACTCCGAACCTCGGTATCCTCTGATCGAATGGAGTCGATGCGGGCGATAGGCGGCGCCTGGCGCGGCAGCTCGGCAGCGAATCGCTCCACAGCCTCCGCCGGCCCTTCCACGATGACGGTCACGCCGCCGGTGTGGTTCGAGACCTGGCCCGACAGACCTAGCTCGGTTGCGAGGCGGTGGACGAAGGGCCTGAAGCCCACGCCCTGAACGATGCCCTCGATGTCGATGCGGCGTGCGACCAAGCCTTCGGACTCCTCCAACGCACGAGGCGACGGCGCTCTCTGCGCCGCCGCCTCGTCACACCCAACCGGTCTGAAATCCTGTCATGCACCCCGCGCGAGCCGTGGCTCTCCTCAGACGGAGACTGGAGTCGCGCCGCTCTGGACGCGGTCCAGCACCGAGACCCAGACATGATCCCCACCATCGTACGGGAGCCAGCCATCAATGTAAGGGTCGTCCAGCCCTCTGGGCCGGGCTCTCTGGGATCGGTCGAAGGAGACCATCAGTACGCAGTCGGTGTTCACGTGCTTGCAGTGCTCCGCGAACTCGTGGAGCATCATGTCTTCGAGGAACCAATTCACGATGACCAGGTCGGGTTTCTCTGATTCTAGGATGTGCAACGCGCCATAAGCGGACTGGGCACAGCGGACCTCACAGCCAAGTGACGTCAGCCGCTCCGCAGCTTGGCGCGTTCGAGTCGGGCAGTTATCCACTACGACAACTCTCGCGCCCATTACCAGCCCTCCAGTTCCAGCACCGCGCCGGTCGATCGAAGCGGCGTTCGCGAACCGAAGAGAAGGCCTGCCCGTCCACTCCCTCCCCGACGTCCCACCCCCGGGATCGTCGTAGGCTCCGCTCTTCCGATCCGGTACCTACCGCGATCGAAAGCTCAGGAAGGGGCACATCGGGTGGCTTCGGGACCCGGTACCCCCGGGATGACTGCACAGCGGGAGGGTCGCAAAGAGCCTCGTGCTTCTAGTCCTCCCGCAAGCCATATTCTACCGCAAGGCGACGCCCCGATCAAGGAATTGGGGTCCTGTGCTTCGGGTTTCTCGACTGGGCACGAGAGCTACGTCCGCAACGGCGCGCACCGACTCATACCGGCCACCGGCGGAGCGTTTCTCACCAGACGCGGGAAGGGCTGCCGCCACCGTCGCCGGGCATGTATACTAGAGCCATAAGTTAAGCCCCGCTCGCTCCCCACCACCCCTTCTGCCACCCAGCAGGCCCACCAAGTAGCGAGCGGGGCTTGCTTATGTACGGGGTGGCTACTCCCGCCACCGGGTCATGTAGAAGACGAAGGGCGCGATAACCAGCAGGGCGCCCAGTGGCGCGGCACATCCCAGCGCCATAACGGGCAGGCTGAGCGGGAACACCCACCACGGGGCCGATCGGTCGACGGCATCGATCACCCACCAGAGTAGAAGCAGTGGCGTGGCGGCGATCCAGAGAATGAGCATGCCCAGGGTAGCGGCACCTCCAGGATCGCCCTGTCCCTGCAGCACCAGGAACAGCGGCCCGAAGTACCAAGCGGCGAAGAGGCCCCAACCGATCGAGTCCCACCAATCGCCAAACCGCTCCACGATCCGTCCAC
>WJIW01000557.1 GCA_014730065.1 Armatimonadia bacterium
CCCCACCTCGGCCGCCTCGCCCAGCTCCACCAGCAGGCGGAGCGTGTCGTACACCGTCGAGACCGCCATCATGTCGAAATCGGCCTTCAGTGCCTGGTGAATCGACTCCGCGGAAGGATGGTCGGTGCGCGCCAGGAACTCCTTGATTACGGCCATACGCTGAGGAGTCATGCGCTGGCCCCGCCGACGAATCGCGTCGGCGATGGCGCGGGCACGGTTCTCGGGGGTTGGCACGGCGATTACGGTTTCTCCTCTGTGGCTATTGCATAGTAAAAGCTAACCGTGTAGAATAGCAAGCGGTGAAGTGGCTGGTATCCTTCTTCAGGACGATACCAAGCCAGGTATTCGGGGCCAGAAAGCGTCTTCCTGTGCGATTTGGCACAGCCTGGCATGGCACATCTCCTGGTCGAAGGCGTTCGGGGACGGTTCCGCATGATCGGCGCCCTTCTCGGATTCGATCGGACGCCCTGGCATCCATCGAGCTGGCCGCAGCTGCTTCCGGATCGGTATTCCCGGGGGCTAATCTCGAATGGAGGCCGGACGATGAGAGCGAAACTGTTAGTGCTTATCCTGGGCGCGGGTATGATCGCCTGTCCCCTCGCGCTGGACGCGGTCCTGGCCCAGGACTCTCCGCCGCTGGGGCTTCCCGAGGTGCCTGTGCCCCCGGACAACCCCATGACCCAAGAGAAGATTGACCTGGGTGACAAGCTGTTCCACGACGACCGCTTCAGCACGACGGGCGACGTGAGCTGCTCGACGTGTCATCTGGAGGACAAGGCATTCACCGACGGACCCTTGCAGGTGTCGGAAGGCATCGAGGGCCTGACGGGCACGCGCAACGCGCCGACCATTATCAACTCGGCGTACATGACAAGCCTGTTCCACGATGGCCGCTCCCCAAGCCTGGAGGACCAGGCTCTGCATCCCTTCGTCAACCCTGTCGAGATGGGTCTGGACAACCACGATCCCATTCTCGACATCGTTCGCACCGATCCGGAGTACGTGGAGGCCTTCGAAGAGGTTTTCAATGTGAACCCCGACGAGGTCACCATGGATCACATCACCAAGGCCATCGCCGCCTTCGAGCGGACCATCATCTCAGGTAACTCGCCCTTCGACCGCTACTTCTACGGCGGCGAGACCGACGCGATGACCGAGGCCCAGATCCGCGGCCTGGACCTGTTCCAGAACAAAGGCCGCTGCGTCTCCTGCCACCTGATCGAGGAGACCACGGCGACCTTCACCGATGGCCGCTTCCACAATGTGGGTGTGGGCATCAATGACCTGATCCCCGAGGTGCCCGACATCGCCAAGGAGTTCGTCGCCGCCGCCCGCACCAGCGAGCAGGTGGACGAAGAGGTCCTGAGCGATCCTCGCTCCTCGGAGATGGGCCGCCTGGCCGTGACGGGCGACTTCGACGGTATCGGCGCCTTCAAGACCCCGACCATTCGCAACGTGGCCGTCACCGCCCCGTACATGCACGACGGCAGCCTTCCCACCCTGCGCGACGTGATGGTGCACTACAACAACGGCGGCGTGACCGTCGAGGGCAATCCCGTGAACGACTTCCTCAGCGACGGCATCCGCCCCCTGAACCTGACCGATGAGGAGATCGACGATCTGGTGGCCTTCATGGAAGCGCTGACCAGCCCCGAGTTCGAGCACCTGGTCGGCAGCGAAGTCTACGGAGGTGCCCAGTAGGCATGATGAACATGAATCGCCGGAACTTCCTGAAGAGAACCGCTGGAGCCGTGGCCGCGGCGAGTCTCCCCATGGGGACGGTGCGTCTGGCCTTCGCCCAGCAGGATGAGCCCTTCACCTTCGCCCATATCTCCGACTCCCATATCCAGCACATCAGTGGCGACGACTTCGTCCGCAACTGGGACCGGGGCCTGATCCGCGCCGTGGCTGAGTGCAACTTGCTGGAGCCCAAGCCCGACTTCGTCGTCTTCGGCGGCGACCTGGCCCAGCTCGGCAC
Source organism: Armatimonadia bacterium (assembly GCA_014730065.1). Classification (GTDB taxonomy): domain Bacteria; phylum Armatimonadota; class Zipacnadia; order UBA1398; family UBA1398; genus UBA1398. The sequence continues at coordinate 1,979 of WJIW01000557.1, forward strand.
CAAGCCCGAGCTGGATCACGGCATGGAGCTGCTCAGTGAGCTCGATTACGACATCCACTGCGTTATGGGCGAGCACGACTACTACCTGGACCTGGGCGAGTATTGGGAGGAGCTTTTCGGGCCCCAGTGGTACAGCTTCGACCACAAGGGCGTCCACTTCGTCGTCCTCAACAGCATCGTGACGTACGATGAATGGACCCATGAGCGCTGGCCTTCGGCCGAGCAGCGTATGCTCGAGATGGCCATGCTGGACAACCCCAACGGCTCGCCCTTCATGGTCGGCGAGGAGCAGCGGCAGTGGCTGAGTGACGACCTCTCCGATGTCCCCACCGACATGCCGGTGGTCGTCTTGTCCCATTCGCCCATTCAGAAGCTGTACAAGGGCTGGAACTTCTGGACCGACGATGCCGAAGAGGTCCAGGAGATCCTGCAGCCCTTCGATACCGTCAGCGTCATCTACGGCCACGTGCATCAGATCCAGTACAACCAGATCGGGAACATCACGTTCCATGCCGTGATGGCGACGGCGTGGCCCTGGCCGTACCCCGACACCTACGCCCATGCCGATCACGACATGCCCGAGGTCACCGTGCCCATGAACCGGGCCGATCCTTTCTTTGAGCGCGATGCCACAGGTTGGCAGATCATCCCCGCGGCCGACGGCCGGGTCACCATGAACTACAACCTCTACAACAACACCAACCGCAGCGTGGCCTACAACCCGCAGACGGGCCGGCCCGAGGACATGGACTTCCAGGACCCCAACACGCGGGTCCCGAACCAGATCCACTACTAGGAGGAGCCAGCTATGCGCAGACGAGTCATCTTGATCGCCAGCCTGACGCTAGTCGCCGTCCTCGTCGCCACCTTCGCCTTCCTCGCCAAGGCCGATGAGCCGACGGAGGAAGACATCGAGCGGTGGACCGAGGAGTACATGAAGGTCAAGGACGAGGGACGCGAGCTATGGGGCAGCCCGGAGCTGGGCACCAATGGCGTGTCGTGCGGCCAGTGCCACCCCAATGCCGCCAACACCCACCCCGAGACCTACCCCAAGTTCCAGCAGCAGCTCGGCGAGGTCGTGGAGCTACGCACCATGATCAACTGGTGCATCCAGAACCCCCTCGAGGGCGAGCACCTGGAGCTGGACTCGGAAGAGATGATCGCCCTGGAGGCGTACATCGCCTGGGAGCGCCGCGGAGTGGAGCTGGCACCAGGCAAGCACTAGCGCGGCTTCCGGAAGTGCTTACGTGTTCATGCTCGGGGCTCTGCCCCATTGGCGCTAGGTTAGTTGTGGTGCATAAGTGCCTTCGCTAGTGGTCTGTCGTGCTTGAGGAGCTTGGGGCGGCGTCGTCGGCTGGGCTCTTCGAGCCGGCGAATGGTCCGACGCCACCTGGTCCTCAGTTCGGAGATCGGTGGAGAGCCCAGTAGAGC
>WJIW01000558.1 GCA_014730065.1 Armatimonadia bacterium
ATACAGGAGCCGGCTCGAGCTTGGCCGGCTCCAACGCTGTACGTACCAACTGGAGGCGGGCTTCCTTGGCAGCTATCAAGACCCTACTGTTCACTGGCGGAGAGATCCATGACTGGAAAGGCTGCGGCGACGAGATCGAGAAGATCCTCCGGGCCGACGGCTCCTTCGACCTGACACGAGTCGATGAGGATCTGTCGATCCTGGAGTCGGGCCTGGACCCGTACGACCTGATCGTCTTCTACTACACCATCGGCGAGATCACCACGGCCCAGAAGAACGGCCTACTGGAGTGGCTGGCCAAGGGCAAGGGCTATGCCGGAGTGCACTCGGCGGCCGATTCCTTCCGGGAATGTCCCGAGTACAAGGCCATGGTCGGTGGCTGGTTCGTGACCCACCCGGCATACCGAGAGTACCAGGTCAGTGTTACCGATCCCGAGCACCCCATCACCAAGGGCATCGAGGAGTTCGTGGTCGAGGACGAGCAGTACATCACCGACTACGACCCGCGCGTAAGCGTGCTCGCTTCGGCCCTCTGGAAGGGCGAGGCCATGCCCGTTGCCTGGACCAAGACGTGGGGCCAGGGGCGGGTGTTCTACCTGGCTCTCGGCCACGATGCCAAGGCGTGCCAGCACGAGACATTCGCCACGCTCCTACAGCGCGGCGCCGCGTGGGCGGGTACGCCCCAGGGCGAGTAGTACCACCCAGGGAGGTGTCCCCGTGTCGCTCGAGTACAGCTTCTGGGAGGCCCCGGAGCTTGTCGTGTACGGCGTGCAGGCCGAGGGCCGCATGCTGATCCCCGAGTTCGTGAAGACCCTTCGGGCGCAGGGGAAGACGGTACACCTGGTCGATCCCCGGGGCGGCCAGTTCCAGGGCGAGCCCGTCCATACATCCATGGATGCCGTGGACGGCTCGCCCGGGTCCGCGCTCATCGTGGTCGAAGCCGAGCGGGCTCAGGCCGCCGTGGCGGAATGCGCCGATGCGGGCATCACCGAGATGTGGATCGACAGCCGGGGCGACAGCTCTGCGGCGGCGGCGACGGCCCGGGATAGCGGAGTAGCCGTCGTAGAGGAGCGATGCCCGATGCTCACCATGCCCGGAGGCCACGTCGTCCATCGTCTCCACGCCGGCTTGCTGCGCCTGGTCGGCAAGCTGCCCAAGTCGTGAGGGGGGTGGCCGCGGCGACTCGATGGGCCTCGATTGTGGTGCTCATGGCCGCTTGGGCGCCCGTGGCCCATGCCGCCGAAGATCCTCCCCCATACGTTACCGACGCCGTCGCCGACCTACTGGGGTTGGCCTACGGCACCGAGCTGGGCCCACGAGAGCTTGGGGGCCTGGACCATGCCATCGGCGAGGAGTGGCGCAGCCGGCCCGGATCCCGACGCGACCTGGAGGCCCTGGCCGAGGTGGGGCCCCGTCTGGCCCATGGGGAAGCAGCCCCATCGCCCGACCAGTTGAGGGCAGTACGGGCTTCCATCGAGTCGTCCGTGGAGCGTGATGCCGGGCCTCTCAGCCGCTGGCTGGCGGTCTTCGTCGAGTCCCTGGAGCCTCTACCCGTGGACGGCCCCGGTGAGGTGACGGGTCGCCAAGTCCTCGACATTCTCTGGGCCGCGAGCCGGCTCCAGGCCGCCGGCTGCGGCCTCCCCGTGCGACTCGAGGCGGCCGGGCGCTCGCGGCTTTCGGCCATCGCCGAGGAGGTCCTGGCGGCCGAGGGAGGGTGGGCGTGGATGCAGGCATCCGACGCCATCGCCATCGCCGTAGCCCGCCAGTTCGATGGCCCCGAGGCGGCGGACCCCGAGTGGGTGGCTGCCGCTCGTGAGCTGGCGCACCTTCCAGCCCTCGATCCTCCTCCAGACGTCGCCACCGGCGACCGGGCGCCATCGGACTCCAGCAACCCCTGGCGCCGGGCGGCGGTGTCCGAACAGGTCCACTTTTGGATCCCGGGCGACTGGCGTGCCCTGCCCGTCGAAGGCGAGGCCGTGCCGCCGGACGGCGCGGCGCTGTTACTTGCCGGCCCCGGCGGCGAGGGCGGATCGGCCCCGCTGTCCGAAGCCATCCGGGTGTTCGCGGGCCCGGCGCCCGAGGAGCTGACCGCCAGCCACGAAGCTCTGGGCGATGAGGTGCGACGCCGAGTGGAGAGCGCGGGAGCCGAGATCGCCTTCGCCGGGCTCAGTCCCTTCGGTAGTGCCTTCTGTGCCGGGTGGACCGAGGACCGCCTGATTCTGTACGCGGCCATAGTGCGGGGCGACTCCATTGTCGCCGCTCGAGGGGCATGGCCCGTGGCCGGGTTCGATGCCGAGGCGTGCTACCTGTTGTTCCATCGCATCTGGGTCAGCCAGAGGGTGCGCGGCCTGCCAGGGCCCGTGGCGAGCCTCGAGCGCGCACGGGAGCCGCTTCTGGAGGTCGTTGGCAGGCCGCCCTTGCCGCTGAGCCGTATCGTAGATGACCCGGCGCGGCCCTGAGCTCCTACGGCGCCGCCTCTATACTGAGGTTGACCATGATCCGCGCATGGCTCTCGGTGAGGTCGATCTGCCGCTCCACATCGCCCTTGCCGATGGTGTAGGTCCCCAGGGGAACATCGGTGATCTCGCGTACGTAATAGCCCTCGGCGTTCCGGTCGCCACCCAGGCGGAACTCGAGGGTGCCGTCGGCCAGCAAGTGCTCGTCGGGGTCGGCGGGCACCAGGGTGACCGTGCCCGGAGCGTCGGCTCGAACTTCAATGTCTCCAGTCTGGTCGCCGGCATCGGGCCCTGGCTGGACGGAGATCTCGCGGCCACCCTCCTCGTTCGGCATGACCTTGATGCTGAAGATGCAGTCGCGGGGGCTGCCCGTATCGTCCGCAACGAACTGCACGTCCAGGAACATGTGGAGCGTATCGCCCTCCCTGAAGAGGGTGACGCTGCCCGACGGACCAGTGGCATCGCCGCGCAGTCGGCCCAGCTCCTCCCATGACTCCTCGCCGGTATCCTCGTGAAGGCTCTTGTAGAGCACCATGCAAGGCCTCCCGTCGGCACCGAGGTTCCTGGCCCAGAAGCTGAAGGGGTGGGTGGTGATCTCGTCGTACTCCATGGTCGCCTCGGCGACCTCCGTCGCCGGTGGCTCCGGCTCCGGGCCGCCGAGCCAGGTCCGCAGTCCCCAGACGATCCCGCCGATGACCAGGACAATGACCACCCCGGC
>WJIW01000559.1 GCA_014730065.1 Armatimonadia bacterium
CGTCTCCGCTCGGCCCCCGACTCAACTGATGTCTTAGGCGCTCCCGCCTCGCTATACCTTCTCGGCAGTGGGGCACACGAAGGGCTCGCGGTACTCGCGGGTGAGCATGGCGTTGGCCTCGGCGTTGCCCGGGAAGACTTCGCGGTCGGGATCGAACTCCAGGTGGGGTCCCATGGCCAGCGGGGTGCGGACCAGGCTAACGCCATTGGCCTTGAGGTGCTCCACCGTCCGATCGAGGGTCTCCACATTGTCATCCAGGCTGGGCACATCGGCGAGGATGTGGGCCGCTTCGGCGGTGGTAACCTTGTTGTCTTCGCCCAGGTAGTAAGAGATGTTGCCCAGGTGGCTGAGTGCCGCGGAGTAGTGGCCCTCGAGTACGTCGGCATGGAGGAAGCGGGCGTTCCGTGAGAGGACGCACTCGATGAAGTTCCCGAAGTGGCTGCCGCCGCCGGTGAACTCCCGGACCACGTTCATGTCCTTGTCGAAGACGGTGCAGTGGCTGTAGCTGCTCTGGACCAGGTACCCATCGGAGCCGTAGAAGATGACACCGATCTTGGCGCCCATCAGGTCCGGAGTCTCCAGGCCGCGGGTCTCGAAGACGATGCACTTGTCGCCATAGTCGTAGATGGAGACCTCGGTGTTAGCCACATCGCCGGCGTCGACGTAGTTGGGGTCCTTGCGCTCGGCGTCGTAGCCCAGCCGGCCGCCGTAGGCGATGACGGCACTGGGGTGACGCTGGAGTCCCAGGCCCCACCGGGCGATGTCGGTCTGGTGAGGGCCCTGGTTGCCCAGGTCGCCGTTGCCGTAGTGTCGCTGCCAGTGCCAGTCGTAGTGGAGGCTGGGGCGCGTCATCTTGGGCTCGGTGTAAGTGGCTGGCCCGCACCAGAGGTTGTAGTCCACGGTATCGGGGATCTCTGAGGTGTAGTTGCCCCAGGGCCCGATGGAGGCGCGGCGCTTGTAGCATAGGCCGCGCGAGAAGTTGCACTCTCCGATCCCGCCGTCCTGGATGAACTGCATGGCGTCGCGGATCGCAGCATGGGAGCGGCACTGGGTGCCGACCTGGCAGATGCGTCCGTACTTGCGGGCGGCCTCGACCATGGCCCGGCCCTCGGCGATGCTCCACGAGACGGGCTTCTCGACGTAGACGTCTTTGCCCGCCTGCATGGCCCAGATGGCGGTCAGGGCGTGCCAGTGGTTGGGGGTGGCCGTGGACACGATGTCGACGGCGGGATCGTCGAAGGCCTGGCGCATGTCCGCCACCGTCTTGGGCCTGAAGCCCTGTTTCTCCTCGACTTGGCTCGCCCGCTCCTCGGCGTACCGGGCGTCGGGGTCGACCACGTACAGAACCTGGGTTCTGGGGTCACCCAGGAAAGCGCTCAGATGACTGCCGCCGCGCCCCTTCACTCCGACGACGGCGACGCCCAGGATGTCGTTGGGGCTCGCGTCGCCGTCCTGAGCCAGGGCGGCCGTTGGCACCTGGGCTGCGGCCAGGGCCCCCGCGGTTGCTAGTAAGGAGTCGGTCAGGAAACGCCTACGTGTGGTCTTGCGCACCAAAGATCACGTCCTTCCTCGCTGATCGGTGCAGTGGTTGAGTCTCTCCTGATATAGCTTGTTCCACCCCCACGTCCCCGGGACCTGGGCCGTCATTGTAGTGGACGGTGGACGAGTAGGACGGTCCGACTGCTGCGGACCGCCACGTCCTCGGCCAGGGAGCCGAAAAACGTGCGGCGGAGACCCTTCTGCTGGCCGGTGGCCATGACCACGATGTCGGCGCGCTCGGCCTCGGTGACAATGGTATGAACGCGGGAATCGGTGGCGATGGCACGGCTGTCCACATCACCCGGCAGGTTGGCCTGGATGAGCCAACGGGTCAGCTCCTCCCTGGCTTGGCTCAGAGCCGGGTCTCCCGAGTCGGGTGGGATCAGGTACAGAACCTGGACCTGGTGCTCTGCGACGGCGGCCAGGGCCTGGACCACGGGGAGCACGGATACGAAGCCCTCCTCTCCGGTGACGGGCACCAGGATACGCTCCGTGTGCAGAGTGCCGACGAAGCGAGCGACGACGATGGGGCACGAAGCCCGGGCGGCGACGGCATCGACGATCCGGCCGAAGGCGTGGGCCCGGCTCTCCTCGGGGTGACCGAGAACCAAGGCCTTGGCGCCATGGGCCCGGATGGCCCGGAGGAGCCCCTCGGCCACATCCTGTGCCGGCTCCACCTCCGAGTGAAGCTCGTACCCCATGGTCTCGGCCTCGCGCTCGGCATGGACCAGGACTTCGAGTGGCTCGTCGTCTTCGCCCCACAGGGATGAGGGAAGCTCGTGGGAGACGACGCGGAGGGCCACGGGCATGGCGCCGTAGTGGTGGGATAGGAGCACGGTGACCCGGGTGACGGCCTCGGCCGTGGCGGGATGGTGAAGTCCGGCAATGACGGCGCCGTCGGTCCGCGGCGGCGCCTCCAGCTTCCTCCAGCTCCAGCGCACCACGTCCACCTCGCCGACGGGCGAAGGGTGGTCGTGCTCGCTGGGGGTATCGGGCTCGGCTTCGCCCGTCCGCAGTGCCACCCATCGCACCAGGGGCGGCCCCACCAGCTCATTGATGACCACACTGGCGACGACTACGTTGAGGACGGTGGAGCGGATGGACTCCAGCAGGGGGTCTTGGGCGACCAAGTAAGCCAGGCCGATGGCGAGGCCCGCCTGGCTGAACAGTCCCAGTCCCAAGATGCGCGCCCTGTCGGGCTCCATCCCTCCCCACCTTGCCCCCGCCCAGGCGCCGCCCGCCTTGGCGACCATACGTAGGAGCACGAAGGTGGCTCCGATCCACCCCGCTTCCAGAAGCTCCTCCAGATGGAACTGGGCACCGGCCAGGGCGAAGAACACGCCATAGATGGGTGGCTCGAAGTCGTTAAGCGCCCGGAACACGCGCACGTCGCGCCGGTCCCGGTTGACCACCATGAACCCGGCGGCCACGCCGGCCAGGAGGGGCGAGAGACCCAGATAGGTGGCCAGGCCGCCGCAGAAGAACACCGCGGTCAGAGCGATGACCAGGACCTCGGCGCGCCGGTGGATGCGATGGACCAGCACGTCGGTGACCAGGCCCACCGACAGGCCCACGGTGAGGGCGGCAGCGGCTTTCAGGATCGGGAGGGCCATCTCCAGCCAGCCCATTTCGTGGCCCTGGAGTAGGCTGCGGGCTATGGCCGCCACGATCCCGAACAGGATCAGGCTGGCGGCGTTGTTCACCACCACCGACGACAGGATGAGGCGGGACACGGGTCCATGGGCGCCCAGCTCCCTGAGCACCATCATGGTCGCCGCGGGCGCGGTCGCGACGGCGATGGACCCGCAGATGAGGGCCACGGAGAGCCACTGGGGCCAGCCGGCCCCCGGGCCGCCGAGGCGGGTCAGCCATCCCACCCCGGCGACGCCGACGGTGACCAGGGCCATGGTGCCCAGGATCTCACCCAGCCCGACGCGCCGTAGCAGCTTCTTGGCCGCCTGGAGCGCCTCCAGCTCGAACCGCTCACCGATGGCGAAGGCCACCAACATGAGGGCGATGGTGGTGAAGATCTGGAGCTTCTGCTCCAGCAGGTCATGGGGTATGAGATCGATACCCGAGGGTCCGAGGGCCGCGCCCGCAGCCACGTAGCCCGTGACTTTGGGGAGACGGACCAGGTTGGCCAGTCGCGCCGCCGCGAAACCCACGGCGAGGAGGAGGCTGAGGGCGAATATGGGATCGATGGCGCCGATGTCCCACATGAGACGGGCATGTTCAGTCCATCGTCCGCCGCTCCCTGCCATCGGGCGCAGGGCCCCGCAGTGGGAGCGTGGAACCAGGTTCCGAGTCGCGCCCGAGGCGCGGCAGTTCTCGGCCGAGAGGAAGTTCGGATATGGCGAAGGAGCGCGCGGTAGTCGTGGGTGCCGGCGGGATCGCGGGGGCCTGGTTTCCGCCGCTGAAGACCGAGGGCGTCGACGTGGTGGGCGTGGTGGACCTGAATCTGGAGGCGGCCCGAGCCCGGATCGCCGAGTTCGAGCTGGAGGCGGAGGCCTCCACCGACCTGGCCGCAACCCTGAAGGAGACCGCGCCCGACTTCGTCGTCGACCTGACCGTGCCCGAAGCCCACTGCGAGGTGACCTGCACCGCTCTGGAGGAGGGGTGCCACGTGATCGGCGAGAAGCCCATGGCCGCCTCCATGGACGAGGCCCGCAGGATGGTCGAGACTGCGGAGCGCACGGGGAGGATGTACATGGTCAGCCAGTCGCGCCGGTGGGACGCCACCCACGAGATAGCGCGGCGAAGCCTGTCCGCCGGCGAGGTGGGCGAACTGACCACGGCCAACTGCGACTTCTACATCGGCGCCCATTTCGGGGGGTTCCGGGACGAGATGGACAGCCCCCTGATCCTGGACATGTCCATCCACCACTTCGATCTGGTGCGGTTTTTCACGGGCAGGGATCCCGTGGCGGTGTACGCCCTGGAATTCAACCCCAAGGGGTCCTGGTACAAGGGCGATGTGGCGGCGAGCTGCATCTTCGAGATGACCGATGGATTCGTCTTCACCTATCGCGGAAGCTGGTGTGCCGAGGGCTGTCACACGAGCTGGAATGGCGACTGGCGGTTCATCGGCGACCGGGGCACTCTGCTCCTGGAGAAGGACCAGACGCCATGGGGCGAGCGCGTCGCCGGCGGAGAGGGGTTCCACCGCGACCTGGAATCCGTGCCGGTGCCTGAGCGCGAGAATGCCCCGGGGGGTATGCACGGGGGGCTTATGGAGATGCTCAGCTTCCTCCGCGAGGGCAGGCAGCCCCAGACGGAGTGCCACGACAACATCAAGTCCCTGGCCATGGTCTTCGGAGCCATCGAGAGCAGCGCCAAGGGCGAGCGAGTCGAGATCCGCGCCTGAGGGGTGGGGCGCGAGAATGCCCCTGGGCCGGGGCGAGTGAGGACGGCTGACATGGCACTGATGGCGAGGCTGGTCGGAGGGGACCTGGTGGTCGGGCAGCCCTGTGACCTGGAGATCCTGCTGACATGCTCCCACGACTTGGCGCCGGGCGATACGGTGGAGGTCCAGTTCCCCAATAGCTGGTGCCTCGTCACCGGACCCAGCTACACCCGCCCGCTGCAGACCCTCAATCCCGAGGGCCCCCACTACATCCAGGTGTGGTCTTCCGAGGCGGAGTTCGAGGTCGACGTGCGGCCCCGGCACCTCAACTGCGCCGAGGGCGTCGTCCGCCACGGCCGGCACATCGTCGCCACCATCGTGGAGGGACAGGTCCGAGCGGGCAGTGAGATCGCCGTGCGGTACCGCAACACGGTTGCCTCGAACCGTTCGGAGACCGAGACGGTGTGGATCCGGGTCAAGGGTGAGGCTCCCGACATACCCCCGGTACTTACCGTCAGGCCCGGCCCCGAGGTCCGGATAAGGGTGCTGGTGCCATCTCGCGCCCGGCCGGGCGAGGAGTTCACGGTGCACATCGTCTCCCTCGACGAGTGGGACAACGCTTCATCCGCTCGGTACGAGGACGAGTACCTGAGCCTGGCGCGTGGGGGCATCCTGCGGGAGGCGATCAGCTTCACGGGAGCCACATCCGTCGGGGCATCGCTAGCGGAGCCCGGTGTCTACCGGATCCGCTTCGGGAACACCCTCTCGAACCCCATCGAGATCTGTGAGCAGAAGCCCAAGGTGTACTGGGGCGACCTGCACATCCATACGAAGCTCTCCCACGATGCCCAAGGGACCGACCCGTACACGTACGCCCGCGACGTCTCGGGCCTGGACGTGGCCGCTGTGGCCGACCACTGCAACTCCCTGGGACCGCTGGGGTACGGCCAGGTCATTGAGTGGGCCGAGGCCGCCAACGTCGATGGTGAGTTCGTCACCATTCTGGCCGACGAGCGTGAGGCGTCCAGCTTCGGCGGCCCGGGCCACTACAACGCCTACTTCCGGTCGCTCGAGGCCTTCAGGCGGCACGTGGCCGAGCCCGAAGGGGTCTGCCGCGATCCCCTCGCCGAGGGCGACGAGCTTGCTCCCGAGGAGGTCATGTTCATCCCCCACCATACGGGGATCTGCTTCGGCGGCCGGCCCGAGCCATCGGTGGCGGGCAGCCGGGTGGAGTGGGACGCGTGGGATGACGAGACCCTCCGGCCCGCCGTGGAGATCTACTCCCACCACGGCCAAAGCGAGGCCTTCGCTCCCCAGCACGCCCTGGCGTACGAGATGAACCGGATGCGTCGGCCCGAGCGGCGGGCGAACACGTCGGTCCCCGGCCCCTACTATGCCCAGAACTACTGGATGGCGGGCAAGCGGATCGGAGCCATCGCTTCGTCGGACGAGCACTCGGGCCAAGGGGGGCGGCGGCACGGCGGAGTGGCCGCCATCATGGCCCACGACCTAAGGCGCGATGATGTGTTCGACGCCATCCGGGACCGGCGAACCTACGCCACAACGGGCGAGCGGGTTTTGGTCGACTTCCACGTGGGCCAGTGGTCGGTAGGTGAGGAGGGCGCGGTGGAGCGCGGCAGCACCCTTCCCCTGAAGCTGACCGTGCATGGCACGACCAAGCTGATTCTGGTCGAGATCCTCCGCCACCGATTCGACGAAGACGGCGAGTTCGTGCCCATCGTCGCCGTCCCCCCCCGGCCCGAGTCCATGGACTACTCGGTGGAGATTGGGGACACCATCGAAGGGCCGACGGTCTACTACGCCCGGATCACCCAGGAGCCCCTGGGCTGGCCGGACATGGCGTGGACGAGCCCGATCTGGATCGATGTGATGGAGTGAGGGTGGCGCGCGGTCGCTACCCTCTCCTCAACTCAGCCGCCACCCGGCCAGCCTCGGTCTCCGCCGCCGGTGAGCTGGAGAGCGCCTCGGCTGCTGCCGCGATCCGGTCGCAGAGCACCGCCGCGCCGTCCACGTCGAGGGGGGCGGGGTCCCGGCCCGCGAGTTTGATGAAGTTGTCGCGGTAGATGCGGGCGAGGGTGTCCTCGGGCAGACTCATGCCGTGGATGATGCCGTCCTCGGGAGGGCCCAGTAGGAAGTCGGCATCGGGGGGAACCCGGAAATCGTCGCCCGTCTCCAGCCAGCGGTGGACGATGCCGGCCCGGGCCAGGGCCGGTGCGGGCTCCATATCGCTCGATAGGTCGGTGCCGAACACGATGCGGTCGGCATGGTCGATGAAGAACTCGCTGGCGGCCTCGCGATCGCGCGACATGTTGTAGAGCATCTCTACGCCCGGCGCCAGGTCGAGGCACACACTGGGATGGGCGGCGAGGAACTTCGCCGCCCGCGGCAGGTCGGCCGACAGGAAGTAGAAGTGGGCGAAGACGATCCGCAGCCCGGGGTGGCGGCCAAGCACCTCGTCGACCTCGGAATACAGCCGCTCCAGCGGCACATCGTCGGGGCCGTATCCCCAGTTTCGGTCCCTCGCCCATGCGGGGATGCGCTCGGGGTCCCAGAACTCCTCGGGATCGCCCACATGCCACACGATGGGCAAGCCCAGCTCCTCGACGGTGGCCCAGTAATCGGCGAAGTACGGATCGGTGACCGGCACATCCATGATCTGCCGGGCCGTGGGCTTGCCCTCGATCATCTTGATGCCATCGCAACCGATCCGGGCAAGCTCCCTGGCCTGCTCCGAGAGAGACGGGGTCTTCACCTCCCCACCCGATAGCCGCTCGGCGTGGCTGAGGCCGGCGAAGACATAGAACCGCCCGGGATGGCGCGCCTTCATGTACAGCGACTGAGGCAAGCCTGTGCCCTGCCGCGCATTCTGGATCGAGACCAGGCCCATGCGGTCGATCCCCGTGACGTCCAGGATGCGGAGCAGCGCATCCTCTTGATCGATGGGGCCCATGTGTACGTGCGAGTCGATGGTGATCCCGCTCCATGTGCGCTGATAGTCCATAGTCTGCTCCCCTTGGCTCTCCCTAAGGTACGATCCTGAAGCCCTTCGCCTCGCCATGGTCGCTGGCGGCCACGAGAATCGGGTCGGGCTCGTCCGGTGGGCTCAGCCATGCGAGGCCGCCGCCGGCGACGAAGCCCGGGGGGCTCTCGGCGATGACCGAGCCCGACTCGGCGTCGAGCACGACGACCCCACCCCCCATGTCGGCCATGGCGACCCAGGGCCGGTCCAAGGCAGGCATCGCCTCCGACAGATGACCGAACCGGCCAGCGGGGAAGCTGACCACCCAGGCGGCCGACCCGCCGTGGGTCATGCCGAAGGCCACGCTGTCGGCCATCATGCTATGGCCCGCGCCCACCAGGACGGGGCTCCGCTCCCCCCGGTGCACGACCCGTACCATGTTGGGCATCAGCCCCAGATCCAGGAGCGCGTCGGGCGTGCCTCCGGGCTCGTACACGCTGATCTGCGGTTTCGCGCTCGTGGAGAGGACCTCCACCGTGCCGTTGTCGTCGTAATCGCCGGCGACCACATGCCAGCAGTTCCCGATACTCGTGTCGGCCCACTGCCCCTCGCCGTCTGACTCGACGACATGGAGCCCGCCTGAGCCGTTGTAGCCGATGATGATCTCGTCCTCCCCGTCGCCATCCAGGTCGGCCACCCACACGTCGTCGGTGCCGGTGTCGGGGCCAGGGTAGACCCATAGGCCCTCGCCGTCGTCGTCCACGGCGCTGACGGTCTGTCCCCAGGATCCAAAAACGATGAACTCGGGCCGGGTGTCGCCGTCGAGCTGGGCGACGCGCACGAGCTGCTCCATGCCGAGGGAGACGGGCCCACCCGCGGGGTCGAAGTCCGGCGGCCCCATGATCTCCTCGATGGGCCGTCCCTCGGCATCCACGTGGGCCAGCCCGTTGAAGCCCTTGATGTAGAAGCTCTCGCCCGAGGGGTGGGTGGCCAGGCCTTCCGCGGCCGTGCCCAGGCTCCAGGCGATCTCCATCCGGTGGGTCGGCGCGCCGGGGGCTTTCGGGGCGGGGAGACTCACTTCCGTCGGTGTGAGCGAGGGTGGGGGTACCGAAGGCGCGGGACGCGGATCGGAGTACGGGGCCGCAGAGTGAGACGCTTCCTCGGGCTCGGGAGGCCGGCAGCCCGTGGTGATGGCGAGACATAGAAGCGTGGCGCCAGTCAGCGTTAGGACGCGAAGACGGGTCATGTTCGGATCTCCTGACCACCCCGGCCACCAGGGCCAAGGTTCGGTATCGAGGGTAGGAGGACCTGGGAGCCATGGACGTTTCGCGGGATGCTCGTGAGGCCCAGCCCGTTGACGAAGCACGGAGCCCGCACCGGAATCGGCGCGGGCTCCGTGTAGGGATTGGTTGGGGTTCGCGGGGCGCCTAGACGCCGGGTCCGGTCTGTCCGCCGCCGCCCATGGACTTGCTGCGCTCGATACCCTGGAGGGCCAGGAACTGCTCGCCGTACTTCTCCAGATGCTCGCCCTGGAGGTCGAACTGATCGTAGTGGCCCTCCTCCTCGTCGATCAGGTCCTCGAAGAGCCGCTTGGTGGCCGAGTCGGCGATCTCGCCGCACTGCTTGGCGAACTTGTTGTACATGACCACGGCGTCATCCTCGAGTTTCTTGGAGAACTCGAGCATCTCCGCCGGAGAGTTCACGTACTCGTTCTCCTGGGACAGCTCCATGGTAACCTCGCCTTTGAGGTAGAGGATTCTCTCGGCGAGGCGCTCGGCGTGGACCATCTCCTGGATGGCGACGCTGCGGAAGAGCTGCGACAGCGGGTCGTAGCCCTGGTCGTCCGCGTGGAAGTGGAAGTACATGTACTGGAAGCTGGCGTGCAGCTCGCGGCGCAGCGCCTCGTTTAGCATCTCGATGCTTTTCTCGTGCCTACTCATAGTTGTGCCTTCCCTCCTACAGCCCCGGCTGGGTGTCCCGAAGCTGGGTACTAGTTCGTCCTCCACGTGCGCCAGCCTGCATAGACTTGGGCCTAGCCCCCGAAGTGCCCCGCCAGGGCCGGCGGAAGCTCGCGGTAGGCATGGTACAGCGCTTGGTACCGGGGGCTATCGGCCGACGGCTCGTAGTTGACCTCGACCTGCACCGCGCCCCTTGCCTCGTCGGCGCTGCCGAACACGCCCGCACCCACGAAGGCGAATAACGCCGCGCCGAGCACTGTGGCTTCCTTCTGCTCCAAAGTCGCCACGGGCACGCCGCACACGTCGGCTCGGATCTGGTTCCAGAGGGCATTGCGGGAGCCCCCTCCGACGGCGCGGATCTCGCCCACATCGGAGGTCTGCAGGTCGCCGAGGATGTCCAAGGCGTGGCGAAGCTGAAAGGCCAGCCCCTCGAGCATGGCCCGGTAGATCTGGCCTCTGGAGGTCTGAAGGTCCAGCCCGATCAGGGCGCCGCCGGTGCCATGGCGCTTGGTGGGCCCCGATCCCCCCTGGAATTGGGGCAGAGCCGTCAGGCCGTCACAGCCCGGCGGCACGGCAGTGGCGTCGTCGATCATGCGCTCGTAGGCCGCCCCGCGGTCCGGTACATCGGCGTAGAGCTTCTCGCGTACCCATTCCAGCGCGCCCGAGCCCATCATAAGGAACTGGGGGTTGGTCAAGCCGGGCACCGCATCGAGCTCGACGATCACGCCCGCGTCGAACAGCTCCCGGGACAGCTCGGGGGCCTCCGCCCGGGTCATCAGAATCTCCCAGGTGCCCGAGCTCAGCACGGCCTCGCCCGGCGCCGCGCCCGAGCCGACCACGGCGAACTGGGTGTCGTGCCCCGCGGCGACAACGGGGATACCGGCCTTCAGTCCCAGATCCTCGGCGGCGTCGGCGGTCAGGCTCCCGATGACCTCACCGGGCTCCACCCACCGGGGGAACAGGTCGGGCGTGACTCCCGCCGGGGCGAGCATCTCCGCCGACCAGTCGCGGGCGGCCAGGTCCGTCGCCATGGTCGTCCCCGCCGAGGTGGCGTCGATGGAAGCCTCCCCGGTGAGCCGGTGGGCGATCAAGCCCGGGGTCATCGTGAAGGTAGCGGCATCCTCGAGCGCCTCCGGAGCGTTGCGCCGCAGCCAGATGAGGCGCAACAGCGTGTTGAATGGCAGCAACTGGTACCCGGTCACCCGGTAGGCGTCGTACGGGCCATGGATGTCATCGAAGCCATCGGCCAGCGCCTCGGTGCGGTCACACTGCCACGAGATGAGGGGGTAGGTGAGGTGGCCCCGGTCATCGACGGGAGACCCGTCGGCGCCCCAGGTGGTCGCCGCCAGGGCAGTGACAGCGTTGCGGTCGACCTGCGCAGTGACCTCCCGGGACGCCTCAGCGATCTTCGCCATCAGGCCATCCAGGTCCCAGATGAGCCATCCGGGCTTGCCCGAGGGATCGGCCTGGGGTGCGTTGGGTCGGGACGCCGAGGCGACGATACGGCCGCCGGGCTCCACGGCGCAAGCGGTGATGTTGGTCGAGCCACAGTCCAGGACCAGGGCGAGGGGATCGGGCATTCGGGGTGGCCTCCTCTAGTGTCTTGGTGAGCACCCCCTCTTCGCCCCAACTACCCCCGTGCCCTGGTGCTGCGGAGGCCTGGCGGTGTCTGACGTATAATGAAGGAAACTAGATATGTCGCCAGGGGACGCGAGCGCTCTAGGGACGGTGCACCACATTGCCCGATGAGAAAGACCGGACAGTCTACCGCGAGGCAGGTTTCGCCACGGCGCGCATCTTCCTCGGGATCGAGTTCGAGGTAGTCAGCATCTACCGGGATGGCCGCAGCGAAGACCAGCGGAAGGACTACCAAGGCCCGGCTCGGGACTGGCGGGTCAAGCGGTCGGGGGTGGACGTGGATGCCTTCGAGAAGCTGGACAACGAGCTGATCGCCTGCTTCGCCGGCGCCTGCGCCGAGGACATGCACACGGGCGCGTACGGTCCGGCTCGGGTGCCCGACGATGATCCCGAGGCCCTGGCTCTTATCGGCCGCGTGTTCAAGCCGGGCAACCCCCTGGCGCGGATGTACATGCGCGAGGCATGGATCCGCACCTACCGCTTCCTTCGATCCCATTGGCGCATCGTCGACGCTCTGGCCAAGGCGCTTCGCGAGAGCAAGCAGCTCACCGCCGACGAGGCTAGGGCCGTGGCCAACGACGCACTCCTCGATCAGTGGCAGGTCAGCAAGGACGCTCCGCCCCCAGCGGCCGACGAAAGGCGGCGATGATGGCTTATCCGAGGGCATGGCCCCGGCGACTTCTGTGGCTCGCCGCCTTACTCACCATGGCGATGAGTCTGGTCCTACTGGCGCCCCGGGTACTGGGGCAGAGCGAGGCCGGTGCGGGGCCGAGTGGGCCGGGCCCGGCATCGGGAAGCGGCGCCGCCGCAGGGAGTGGAGCGGAAGCGCCGCCGCCTGCCGCCCAAGGCGGGGGGGCGGCGGGAGCCTCGGGCGGATCGGGTGAGGAAGCCGCTCCGGGTAGCTCGGCCACCGGCGGGAACGGCGCGGGTGAGGCTGGCCCCGGTGCTGAAGGCGGCGGGGATGCAGCCGGCGACGCGGCCGCTGCCGAGGGCTCCGAGGACGGCGGTGAGCCCCTCGCCGAGGAGGAGGCGGTGCCCACCGAGGAAGCCACCGAGGCCCTCGAGGACATAACGGACACCCGGGAGACGGAGGCCGAGGAGCCATCCACCGATGGCGAGGAGCAGCCCACCGAGGATGGGGAGCCCGAGGAGGCTCCCGCTGAGGGAGAGACCGACCCGGCCGCTGATGGCGCGGACGGAGCTGCCGAGCCCGCCGCTGACCCCACCCCAACGGCGGAGGAGCAGCAGGACCAGGCCGCGGCTCCCGCCCGGCAGATGACCTCCGAGGAGGAAGAGGCCGCCCGCCGGGCCGAGGCCCAGCGCCGGGCGCGCCAGCTCGGTCGCCAACGCCGAGACACCCTGCAGAGTACCCTCAGCGAGCTATCGACCACGCCCCCTGAGGACGAAGCGGACGAGCGGTCGCCCGAGGAGATCCGCGAGATCCAGGAGCGCACTCTGATCCGGCTGGCCCAGATCGCCCGTGTGGAGCTGGCCTCCTGCCGCCGGGAGCTGGCGGAGCGCCGCGCGGCCCTGACCGAGGCTCGGGACGTTCAGAGCCACTTGGAGCGGCGTATGGAGTGGGAGCCCGCCGCGGTGCGCTCGGGCCGGAAGCTAGTTACCGAGGCCCGGCTCGAAGTCGAGGCGCTGAGTGAGGCGTGTCTCGAGTACGAGCAGCAGTTCAACGCCCTCCTGGCCGAGTACGCCGACGAGGAGGACCGAGTCGGCAACTATGAGGCCCTGCTGGAGCAGGCCACGACGTACCGCGACTCTTTGGAGCGGCAGGCCGTCGAGGGCGCGTCGGTGGAGACCCGCCTGGAGCTGGCCGAGGAGACGGTGGAGGATCTCGAGGGCTGCGTCTCCGTCTCCCGCGATACCGTCTCGATCATCACCGACACGCTGTCCCGGCTCTCCATGAACGTGGATCTGGCCTCGGAGCTGGCCATCGCCCTGGAGCGGGCCGCCACCATCGCCGCTCGGCGCAGTGTGCTCCAGCGGGGCACGAGCCCCCTGTCGGGTGTCGCGCTGAAGGGGGCCCTGGAGGACGTCAAGCAGGCGCCATCGGCCGCTCGGGACGCCATCACCGACCTGCCGGGTCGATTGGCCGCGGGCTGGGAGGAGATGTCGGAGCGCGACGACGGCCTCTCGCCGCCGGCCCGCATCGTTCTGGCGGCCGTCATGGTGATCGCCGCCATCATGCTCCTGCGCTGGCTCTGGGCCAGCCTGCCACGGTGGTACGGGTACATCGAGGAGGAGATGGAGGAGGTGGCCGCCGATCTCGATGCCGACACCGATCCCCTCGAGGATGATGTGGACACCGATCCCGAGACGACGGCGACGGAGATCGTGACGGCCACGGACAGGGAGCGGTGGCGATGGCGGTCCCGAACCACCTACGCGGTGCTTGCCGACGCCCTGACCACCCTCGTCCTGTTCCTCATCGCCCGGCTCTTCTGGGACCTCCAGGACGTCAGGCACGGGCTGATCCTGGTCTGCATCGTCTTCGGATTCCTCGCCTACTACCGGCTGCTTCATCTCGCCATCAGCCCGCGTAACGAGCACCGGCTGCTGCTGACCAGTGCCGAGGAGGAGATCGCCCTTCCGTACCGCTTCGGCCTGGCGGTGGGGATCGCCGCACTGGTCTTCGTGCCCCTCGAGGCTAGCCTGGTCATCATCGGCTACGAGCGGTTCGAGGTGCTCTCTCTGGCCTACCTGCTGCATGCTCTGGCCTTCCTGCTCATCGCCGCCGTCTACGTCCCCCGGGTGCGGAGCATCGTCCATCCTCGGTTCACCGACCGCATCCCCGCCGTTCGCTTACTCGGCGAGGCCGATCTCTTCCTAGTCGGTACCATGGTCCTGTACGTGGCCCTGTCCGCCTTGGGCTACACCCGCTTGGCCATCCTGATCTTCAAGGGAGTCCTCCTGACGGGCCTCAGCTTCTATGGCGTGTACATCCTGGGGCGGCGAACGGCCATGTGGCTGATCCGGCGGCATCCCGCGCCGGGCCGCGACGCGTCGGAGAGCGTGGAGTCGTCCGATGACGTGAACGCCCTTCGGAGCGTGGGCTGGGACCTGATCCTCACCGCCCACCGGCTGGCCATCGCGGCCATCGGCGTACTGTTGATCGCGTGGGCTTGGGGCCTGAAGGCGCCCCATCTGGAGTTCGTACATACCTTCCTGTCGAGAAGCATCATGGAGGTCCAGGGCACGGAAGTCTCGCTTTGGGGCGTTCTCCGGGCCCTGTTCCTGGGTTACCTGATCTTCTTCTTCGCCAAGATCACCCGCCGGCTGATCGCGGGCTCGGGGCGGCTGGAGCAGCGGTTCGGTGCCGGCGCAAGGTACGCCGCCGCCCACCTGTGGTTCTACATCGTAGTGACCATCGGCTTCCTGTGGGCTCTCCTGGCCGCGGGCTTCCAGTGGAGTATCCTGACGGTCTTCGCGGGCATGGCGGGTATCGGCCTTGGCTTCGGCCTACAGGATGTGGTCAAGAACTTCATCTCGGGCCTGATCATCCTGGTGGAGCGGCCCATGCGGGTGGGCGACCTGGTCGATGTAGCGGGGGAGACGGGATATGTGACCGACATCTCCCTCCGCAGCACCACCATCCGCACGCCGGACAACATCCACATGATCATCCCGAACTCCAGCTTCGTGGACCAGAACATCACCAACTTCAGCATCCGCGACCGACGCATCCGCCTAAGGGTGGAGGTGGGGGTACACTACGGCTCCGACCTGGACGATGTGCGGGACGCCCTGCTGAAGGTGGCCTCCGGCGATAGGGACGTGCTGGACCACCCCGAGGCCCGGGTGTTCCTAACGGGGTTCGGCGACAGCTCCATCGACTTCATGCTCATGGTGTGGATCAGCCGGCCCCACCCCCTGGTGCAGCTCCAGGTGAAGACCCGGCTCATCCGCGAGATCGCCGCCGAGTTCCGGCGCCGAGACATCGAGATCCCCTTCCCTCAGCGAGATCTCTACATACGCTCCGCCGTTCCCATGCCCATCTCCAAGCACGAGGGCGACTACGGCCTGGGC
>WJIW01000560.1 GCA_014730065.1 Armatimonadia bacterium
CCGGCCGGCGGGGGCGCCCGCGCCGCACGCCGTTAACGTACAGGCTAATGGTGTCCGGCAGCTCGTCGGGGTATGGGGCGCGCCACCAGCCTTCGGGCGTCTCCTCGAAGCCCGCCAGCTCCACGCCGCCACTGATCACCGGCTCCTCACCCGGATAGGCCATCCAGACCAGAGGCGACGCAACGGTGCCCGAGTCTTCGGGCCCGAGAGTGAGGGGCTCCGGCAAGGCGTACCGACCCGCGCGCAGCACGATGACGAGGGGCTCGGTACGGTCGGCGTCCAGCGAGGCGCGCAAGGCGCGAGCCCGGTCCCGGGCCGTTGCGAGGGTGGCCAGGGGACCATCCCCGCCGTCGGGGGCGGGCTCGGCCAGGAGCCCCGACCACGCATCGTCGCCCTCTGGGCTGACGTAGAGGGCGTCATCGGGAAGATCGGCCTGAAGATGGGCGGACGCGGCGATGATGAAGAGCAGTGCGGGAATCAGCGCAAGCACCTCCACGGCAGTGCATCGTGGGGTATGCTTCCGGCCCGGCGGCTCGCTGCCCTGCGGCGGTAGAGCGACAGGGGGCTTGCGGCTTGACCGGCAGGCGGGAAAATGGAGACGGCCCGCTGGGCCGCTCAGGAGGTGCTTGATCGAATGCCCCGTAGCCCGATTCTCGCTTGCCTAGCCGTGCTCCTGGCCATGCCCGTGGGCGCCCAGGACGTGGAGGGCTTCTGGCTAGATATGTACCATGCCGAGCCCACCGACGGGGAGACCCTGATGGATGACCTGGTGCAGTCGGAGGTCATCTACCTCGGCGAGACCCACTCCGTCGATCGCCATCATGCCCTGCAGACCTGGGTCGTGGAGCAGCTCGTGGCGCGCGAAGTGCCCTTCTTCCTCGCCATGGAGCAGGCGGAGTTCTTCCACCAGAACCACCTCGACCGCTACAACGCCGGCGATGTCGACTTCGACGCCCTCGTGGAAGCCATGGACTGGGAATCGCGCTGGTCGAACATCCAGGACTACCGCCAGCTCATCGAAACGGCCCATGCCGCGGACGCCCCCATAGTGGGCATTAACGCCCGGGCCGAGACGATCCGGGCCATCGGGCGGGGCGGCCTGGAGAGTCTGGGCGAGGTGGAGCGCGGCGAGCTACCCCACCAGCTCTGGCTGGGCGATCCGGACTACCGACGGCTGCTGAAGCTGCAGCTCCCTGTGCACGCGGGAATGCCCGAGGAGGTACTGGATCAGGTCTGCGACGCCCAGATCGCCCGGGACGCGACCATGGCCGATCGCATCGTGCGGTTCATGGACACCGATGAGGGCGAGGGCCGCATCGCCGTGGTCATCGCGGGCAGTGGGCACGTGAGCTTCGGGCTGGGCACCCCCGACCGGGTGCGCACACTGCTGCCGCAGGTGCGGGACCGCATTGTGCTGTTCACCGTGAGCGGCGAACTGGAGCTGAGCCCCCAAGAGGAGGCCATGGCCGCCGGGGTGACCATCACCCATGAGGACCTACGGTCGCTGGGGCGCACCGTTGCCGACTACGTACATGCCAAGGCCGAGGAGGAACCGTCTCCTCCCCGGCCCGAGGGCGATTCGTAAGCTGTGAGAGCATCCGCGTCGGCGGCGAGTCTCGCCCTAGGTAGCGGCGGCCTCCAGCTCCTCCATGGGCTCGGCCACGGAGGAGAGGGCCTGCTGCTGGTGCTCGCTCAGAACCCGGTCCAGGTCGAGCAGGATGAGCAGGCGGCCGTCGTGCCGCGCCACCCCGAGTAGGTACTCGGAGTCGACGCTGATGGCGGTAGCGGGCGGCGGCTGGATCGCCTCGGCGGGAAGAGTCAGCACCTCTTCCACGTCATCGACAATGCAGCCCACCACATGGCCAGCCATCTCCACGACGGTGATGCGAGTCTCGTCCTCGTTTCCGGCCTCGCCGAGATCGAAGCGCTCCCGCAGGTCGATAATGGGGATCACCATACCCCGCAGGTCCAAGATGCCGCGCACGAAGGCGGGGGCTCGCGGGATGGAGGTGATCTCGGTCATCGGGATGATCTCCCGGACGCTGTCGATCCCCACCGCGAACTCTTCCTCGGCGACGCGGAACACGACAACTTGCTTGCTATCCGTGGCCTTCTGTACCACAGCGGTGGCGGACATGCGCCCCAACTCCTTCCGTAGGACCAGCCCCGGACGAGCCCTGCCGGTCCTCATAGGGCTTTCTTCCTCGGCGGGAGCCTCAAGTGAGAGGAGTTGTGGAGTTGGGTGAATCAAAGTCTGGCTACAACGGGCTATTCGACGCGCTCCACTCGGACTTCCCGCACAGCGATGGTCGACTGGGGGACGGTGATGCGGAGATCGCCGCCGTTGCAGCGGCCCGAGAAGAGGGCGTCCTCCAGGAGGAAGGTGGCCGTACGCCACTCTCCGGTGTTTTCGAAGGCCACGGCCTCGTCCGAGGGCTTGAAAGCCCCGGGCCATTGGGGCACGACCTGCACCGATTCGTCCGAGGAGTCGTACTCCAGGAAGAAACTGCCGGTGCCCTCGTCGAAGTACTCCACCTCGACAGCGACCCGCGGATGAGTGCCGCCGCCGGCGATGGAGTCGTGAACTCCGAAGACCATGTACCGGCCGTCGGTGCGCCGGCACTCCCTGCCCTCGATCTCGACCACGGAGGTGGACCCATCGGCACCGTCCCACTGGTCCACGAAGCGGCTGCGGTTGGGTGATCCGAGCACGATGTGGCCCTCGCTGACCACCACCTCCGCATTCAGACCGACCTGGGCCAGGTCAGCGGACTCGCCGGCCACCCTCAGCTCACCGGCGACGTGATTGCCGACGATGGCGGCCCCGAGGGCCTGGTCCCCGAGGTAGACATGAGTGCCCGGCTTGGTGAAGCTGCAGCCGTTGACGAGAAGCTGTCCTGCCAGCACCTCCAGCGCGGGGCGCCCCTCGGCCCCACTGTCCCAGCCCAGGAAGTTGCAGGCGCTGAAGGTGGTCGTGCCCACGCCCTCCTGCCGAAGGAGCTGCCGGCTGGGCCCCCAAAAGGCGCAGTTGGAGAGATTCACGGCTCCCGTGTTGTCGGGCCCAATGTAGATGGAGATGGGCTCCTCTCCCTGCATGGCCACGAACTCACCGTTGGCGATCAGCAGCCCCATGCCCTGGCACTGGTCCACCCATACGGCGTACTGCGACGCATCGGCCCCGATGCCCACGAAGTTGCCATTGCACGCCCCGCTCTCGGATTGGGTGAAGCGGTAGCCGATGTGGTATCCGAAGACGAACACGTTGAGGACGTACTCCCAGTCGGTGCGCGCGAAGATCAGCGCTTCGCTGTTCTCGGCCATCCACTGCTTGATGCCCGGCGTATTCCAGTTCCAGAAGGGCCAGAAGTGGACGTTCTCGATGCGACCCACGTCGTAGCACTTGTCGACGAAAATGCCGCGGCGCAAGGGCTGGCCGTAGAGGTTGCGGATGTAGTGACGGCCACTGTTGTTGGTGCCGAAGTCCACGGCGTTGTAGGGGTTGACGAGAAGGCAGTCCACGATGGACGCATTGTCGGGGCCTCGGCCCTGAATGCACCAGGGGTAGGGTTTGATGTTGTCCGGATCGTCCTGCCCCGGGTAGTAGACGGTCAGGCCCTTGAGGGTGCTGTTCAGGCCGAGGGTAATGAAGGCCGGGCCATCCTCCGAGCCTTCGCCCTCCACCGCCAGTAGGGTGGTGCCCCGGTTCTGCGACCAAGCCGTGGGGACGGTGAAGACTCCCTCCAAAGTCACGTGATCCGGTACCGCCAGGTGGGTGCCGATCAGGTAGTCGCCTCGCGGTGCGTGGACGATACCGCCGCCCTGCTCCCCCGCAGCGTCCAGAGCCGCCTGGAAGCCCGCGGTATCGTCGGTGACGCCGTCGCCGACGGCGCCGAAGTCTCGCACATCGAAGGCCGCGGGCGGAGCAGCCCCCACCGGGCCGATGGCAAGGAGTCCGCAACCCATAAGTCCGACGACCGTCATGTTCATAGAGAGCACCTCCGGGGAGGCGGTTCCTCGATGCATCGAGCCCCGCCTGCAATGACACGCAAGCGCTACCAGGTATTGGTCCTAATTGGGAGAAGGCATTGTCTGGGTGGATGGGACGCTGGTTTGGGGGTCGCGGCATGGACTCCTTAGCGGATCTACTAATCCGGGACGACATCCCCGCCGATGTTCGACGGGTCATCCAGAGTCATCTGGCGAGCACTCCCCAGAGTAGTCGCCTGGAGCGGATCGTCGGCGCCCTCGATGACCTCATCTTCGAGTTGAGCGCGACCGGTGTGTTCGTTGGCTACCACCAGCCCGGGCGTTCCGCATCGCTCCTGATTCCACCCGAGGAGTTCATCGGCAGGCACTACAGCGAGGTACTCCCGCCCGATCCCGCGGAGCAGCTCGAAGCCGCGCTCGAGGGGCTGGCCCGAACGGGACGCTCCCAGGACTTCGACTACTCCCTCGAGCTGAACGGTCAGGTGCGGTGGTTCAACGCCCGGGCATCGCGCATGGAAGGCAACCCCAACCAGGGAGCCGCTTCAGTGGTGGTCTCGGTGCGCGAGGTGACCGACCGGGTAGCCGACGAAGCGACCCTCACTCGGCGAGGGTTCCTGCTGGAGGAGCAGCTCGCGGGTGAGGCGGCACGACTCGCGGCCGCGAACGAGGAGCTGCGGAGGGAGATCCACACCCGCCGCAAGGCCGAAGCTCGAGCGGTCGAGGTCCGGGAGTTCCACGAGAACATCCTGGAGTCCATCGGAGATGGGGTTCTTGTCACCGACGCGAGCGACACCATTACCTACGCCAACTCGGCGATGGCGGAGATCCTGTGTCTGGGAAAGGACCGGGTGATGGGATGTCGGCTGGCCAGCAGCACGTCCGAGCCCGCACTGCTGGCACTCCTCCACCACTACTTGGAGGCCCGGCGAGAGCTTCAGGCCATCAGCTTCGAGGAGCTGCCGGTTACGGGCCCTGGCGGGGTAGCACGGTACCTGTCCGGCGCCCTGATCCCCCTTACTGTGGACAGCGGCTTCGCGGGAATGGTCGTCTCGGCGAGGGACGTCACGAGCCGGCGCCGGGCTCAGCAGCGGTTGCGCGCCCAGGGCGAGCTGGCTCGAGGCGTTCTGGCAGCGGAGACCCTCCAGGAGGCCTTGGACCTGTGCCTGGCCACGGCCCTTACCCTGGCCGGTCTGGACTGTGGCGGCATCTATGTGGTCGATGAGGTCACCGGTGATCTGCACCTGAGGGCCCACCGCAACCTGGATGACCCCTTCGTCGAGGCCGTCGCCCACATCCGCGCCGACGATCCCCGGGCCGAGCTGGTGAGGCGAGGGAAGCCGACGTACAAGGGGATCGGGGAGTTCGACCCGGCCAACGCCGACGACATCGCCGACGAAGGCCTGAGCGTGGTGGCCATCGTCCCGGTTACGTACCGGGGCCAGGTTATCGCTTGCCTCAACGGCTCGACCCACGTTATGGCCGAGATATCCGAGGGGAAGCGCCGTGCCCTACAGACCGTCGCCTCCCAGATCGCCTCGGTTCTGGCACGGTTCCGTGCCGAGGACCGTCTGCGGACCACCGAGGAGCGTTACCGGCTCGTACTGGAAGCGACCAATGACGGCATCTGGGATATCTACCCCCGCACCCATGAGGTCTACTGGTCGCCAAGGGTCTGGCGGATGCTCGGCTATGAGTTTGCCACCCAGGAGGAGGCTTTGCGGCACTGGGATAGCATCGTCCACCCCGACGACCTAGCCGAGGCCGCGCGGCTCATGTACGGCATGGTCGACGGGACCGTCGACCGCTATGAGGTCATCTTCCGGGCCCGCACTCCGTCGGGCGAAGAGCGGTACATCCTGAGCCGAGGGAAGATGGTGGAGGCGGGGGATCCCGTCCGCGGTCCACGCTTGGCGGGAACCAATGCGGACATCACCGAGCGGGTACGGGCCGAGCGAGCCCTGGCTCGCTCGGAGTTGATCTACCGGACGACCATCGACGCCCTGGACGACCTGGTCTATGTGTCCGACCCCGACTTCCGCATAGTGCTCGTGAACGCCGCCTACGACAGGTGGCAGGTGGAGCTGGACTTGCCCTGCGAGAGCCCAACTGGGAAGAAGGTCTTGGAGGCCTTCCCATTCCTTCCACCCGAGGTGCTCAGCGAGTATAGGCAAGTCATCGATACGGCCGCGCCGCTGCTCACCCATGAGACCACCCAGGTGGGCCCTCTGGCCATCGAGACCGAGACCCGCAAGCTGCCAGTGCTGGAGGGCGGCAAGGTGGTGCGCGTCGTATGCATGGTCCGCCGCCTCTCCGAGGAGCGTCGGCCCGGCTAGGCCCTTCGCGAGGCCGGTGAAGCCGGGGCCTGGCGCGCGCGTCAGATCCCTCGGAGGTGCGCCCTTGCGGGACTTCCTGCGAAACTGGGGATCATGCCTGGGCCTTATCGTCGCCATCGGGCTGACGACTCTGATGGGCTTCATCGCCTACCAGATCGACCGAACCCAGCGCGCGGGCAGCATGCCCCCCGAGGACGACCGGGCGCTCATGCGGCTGGAGGGGACACTGGTCCAGGTGTGGTCGGAAGACGATCCACCCCAGCTCGTGGCGGAGATCGAGGCGGCCACGGTGGAGGTGAGCCGCGATCAGGAGATCACCGACATCCACGACGTGGAGGAGATCCGGGTCTACCGCGACGACGCCCTGTACATGGTCGGGACGGCGAGGCGGGCGCGGTACGACGAAGCCCTCCAGGAGCTTCGAGTCTTCGACTCCGTCCACATGGAGCAGGTCGATGGCGACATGGAGATGGACACGGAGGCCTTTCTGTACACCATCGATGACCGGCTTATCGCCGCCACGGAGCCCGTTACGGCGACCATGCGCGACGCCGTGCTCAAGACGCCCTCGGGCCGGTTCAATGTGGCGACGGAGCGCTTCATGGCCCCCCACCAGGTTGTGGTCAACACCCGGGAAGGGGGCCAGATCGTCTCCGATTCGGCCCGGGGCGATCTGGCCGAGGACCTACTCTCCCTCATCGGCAATGTGGTCATGGATGCCACCGTGGAGGAGCTGCAGCGTCTTCGGGAAGACGAGCCCGCGCCGGACGACGCGGACCCACCCGGCGATGAGGGCCAGCGGATCCGGGTCCGCGCCCAGCGGGCCGATGTGGACCTGGAGACCGAGGACGTGAGGGCCTCGGGCAGTGTGACCATCGTCGGAGAGGAGGGCTCGGCCATGGGCGAGACGGCCGAGTTCACCGACGAGCAGGTCGTACTAGCCGGCGGAGCGACCATCACCTTGCGCGACCAGGCGGGCGGGGGGCCCGTGACGGTCGAGACGGCGATGGTGGAGTACGATACCGAGGAGGACCTGGCCGTCTGCCCCTCCCAGGTTCGGGTCTCGACCAGGGAAGGTACCTTCCAGGGAGCCCGGGCCCAGGCCAAGCTGAGGGAGGGGACCTGGCGGCTCCAAGGCGGTGTCACCGGCCGGCTCATGCCGCCGACGTAGTGACGTGAAGGGATTCCCCCTCGCCGGCGTCAGAGATGTCGTAGACCCACCGAAAGGGAGGACTCCGGTGCGAAGCTCGCTGCTGCTGTTCATCGCCGCCCTCGCCTGCCTCTTGGTCTGGCCCGGCTCCGCCCAGGACGACGAGGGGGCCGAGCCCGATGCGCCCAGGGCCGAGGAGAGCGGCGAGGCCCAGAAGCCCATCCTGGTCTCCGCCGACGAGATCCGAGCCAACGAGATCGGCGATGGGAAGTGGGAGATCATCGGCGATGTGGAGATGGTCCAGGAGGACACGACCATGTACGCCGAGTACGTGGTCTGGGACCGCAACGAGAACACCGCGGTCTTCACCCGATCCGTCCGCATCGTGGATCCAACCAACCGCATCTTCTCGGACCGGGCCGACGTGGACTTCGATGCCGAGACCATGACCCTCACGGAGAACGTCCGGATCCTGACCCAGCAGGAGCGCCCCGAGGACCAGGAGCCCGATCCCGACAGCGACGTCTACGAGTACGGCGAATGGACGACGACCGCGGATCGTCTGCTGTACAACTACGGCAACGACACCGGCGAGGCCCGGGGCAACGTGCGCACCGTATCGGAGGATGGAGAGTATACCCTCCTGGCC
>WJIW01000561.1 GCA_014730065.1 Armatimonadia bacterium
GCGCACCTACGGCGTGAGCACCCGCCACTCACAGATGCCCGCGGACCAGTCCTCTTGCAGCTCGACCACGAGCCGCAGCCCGGTGGTGGTCACCTCATCGAACAGGGCCCGGTTGAACTGGTCGAGGGCCACGCCGTAATTAGGTGAGCCGCCGACCTGGCGCCACTCCCCGTCATCCAGATACTCCACATGCCACGAGGCGGGGACCTTGCACCCGCCGGTGCCCGTGTCATCGAACCAGTAGACCTCGACGCCGCTCACTGTAACGGGCTGATCCCACTCGTAGGCGATCCACTCCGTGGTGCCCTTGTGGTCCCACCAGTCGAAGTTCTTTCCCCCGCCCTCGCTGCTGGACTCGGGCATGAGTCGGTCGTTGACGGCGTGGATGTTGGCGTGGACGTACGAAGCGCTGACCGTGGCCTCGTCCGCCGGCGTGGGCGTCAGATCGGGCTCGATGAGGCCAGCCGCTTCGGGCAGCCACACGATCATCCCGCCCGGTTCACGGTTGTCCCACACGTGGTAGGGAATGGCGGTGATCTCCACCTGCTCAGGCTGGGGCGCATTACGGTAGAGGGCGTCGCCCACGAAGGTGTCGGTGGAGACCATGGCCTCCCCAGTGAGGGCGACGATCCCCTCCAGAAGCTCCGGCCGCTCGTCGGGAGTAAGGCCCGCGGTCCGTGGCAGGAAGACCTTAAGCACGTCCGCCTCGTTATCCACTCCCTCCAGGCAGTAGACCACCGGCCCGCGAGCCAGAGCGATCCGGCCCCGATTGGACTTCACGGCGGGATGGGCCTGGATCTTCCGAACGGGCATGGCGAGGCCCAGGGTGACCTCATCGCCCTCCGACCACGCGCGCTCGATGCTCAGGTAGCCGTCTTCTCCGGGATCGACTGCCACGGACTGGCCATTGACGGAGCAGGAGGCCTCCTCGCACCACCACGGCACCCGGAGCTTCAGCGCGAACTCGGCGCCGTTCTGGGCGGGCGTCAGCGTGATCCGCACCTCGCCATCCCACGGGTAGTCGGTCCGCTGGGTGATGCTGATGGCCTGGCCGGCGACCTCGGTCGTGGCCGTGTTCGAGCCGTACAGATGCACCCACAGGGCGTCGTCGGAGACACCGTAGAAGCACCCGCCGATCTGAGCGATGAGCCGCAGTACGTTGGGCGGGCAGCAGGCACATCCGAACCACGGCTGGCGGTGGTGGTGGCCCTGGCTCTCCAGGGGGTTCACGTAGAAGAACCGATCACCCGAGAGGCTCCAACCGGATAGGAAGCCATTGTAGAGAACTCGCTCCACGGTGTCGGCATACTCGGCCTCGCCGAACAGCTCGAGCATTCTCGAGCCCCACAGCACCATGCCGATGGAGGCGCAGGTCTCGGCATAGGCGGTGTCGTTGGGGAGGTCGTACGGTGTGGTGAAGCCCTCGTTATGGGCCGAGGGGCCAACGCCGCCGGTGACGTACATCTTCCGGTCCACGGCGTCGTCCCACACCAGCCGAACAGCCTCGGCCAGCTCCTCGTCGCCGGTGCGCATCACTAGATCGGCCACACCCGCGTAGAGGTACATCCCCCGGACGGCGTGGCCGTGGATCGTCTCATGCTCCCGAACGGGAAGCTGATCTTGGTAGTAGTCCTGTCCGCTCTGACCCTTGGCGTCGACGAAGTACTGGGCCAGATCCAGATACCGCTCCTCGCCCGTAGCTTCGGCCAGCTTGACCAGCGCCAGCTCGATCTCCTCGTGGCCGGGAACCCCGTACTCCTTCCCCTCCTCGTCGCCGTACCGGGAGTCGATGAGGTCGGCGAACTTAGTGGCCACATCCAGGAGCTTCCGCTCGCCCGTGGCGTTGTAGTGAGCCACCGCGGCTTCGAACAGGTGCCCGGCACAGTACAGCTCATGCATGACGGGCAGGTTGGTCCACTTGTTCTCGGGCTCCTTGAGCTGGTAGTGGGTGTTGAGGTAGCCGTCTTCTTCCTGGGCCGCGGCGATAAGGTCGATGATCCTGTCCATCTCCGCCTTGATCTCGGGATCCCGAGTGGTTTGGTAGGCGTAGGCGGCTCCCTCGATGACCTTGTAGACATCGGAGTCGTTGAAGTACAGCCCCTCGTGCTCGCCCTCCTCCAGGTCCGCGGCGACGGCGAAGTTCTTCAGCCGGCCCGTCTCCTCGCACATGCGGATCTCGTGGGGCAGCGTCACCTCGGCGTTGCGCTCGACCCGGGGCGCCCAGAAGTCATCCTCCAGGGTGACCTGATCGAAGGGCACGGCCCGCACCTTGGCGTGGGGCGTGTCGGCGGCAGCCGACGTCGCCAGCACGAGCACCACCGCCACGGCCAGCAACGCGATCATCGTGCTCGGACTGAGATGCTCCAGGGGTGACGAGAACAGCAAGGTCATTGGGACCGACTCCTTCTCACTTGGGCGCACTAGGGGACCCGGGCGTTGATCGACGGGGGCGCTTCACTGGTGGCAAGTGGGATTCCTCCCACCGCGCCGCTACAGATCCAGCATCCCCTGAGCCGAGGGCGGAGTCCATGCGCCGGGCAGTAGCTCGCGCACTCTGCGCACGGTGGCGGGGCTGTGCCCCTCGAACTGGTTGTTCACGTAGACGAAGACCCGTTCGACGGAGCCCGGCAGCGACCGTAGCCGCTCGGCCCATTGCCGGATGTCGTCGTCGCGCCGGTCGTGAATGCTCGAGACGTCGGGATGGGCTCCGTGGCGGCCCAGGAGGCGCACGTACGCGTGACCGGCCGTGGTCGCGTCGAAGAATGGATAGTACGCATGGTCGGCCTGGACGATGGCCATGTCCAGCTCGCGCAGCAGCTCCAGTAGCCTGGGCTCCTGAAGCCACGACTTATGGCGCGGCTCCACGGCATAGTCGAAGTCACGGGGGAGACCCCGGAGGAAGCCCTCGACCACCGTCAGCTCGCCCGCTTGGATTCTGGGCGAGAACTGCACCAGGATCACCGCCAGCTTCTCCTCCAAGCCGGCGATGTTGGCGAGGAAGGCGGCCGCCACCGTCTCGGCCTCGCGAAAGCGCCGCTCATGGGTCACCTCGCCGGGCATCTTCGCCGAGAACCGGAAGGCGTCCGGGGTACGCCGGTACCAGCTCTCGACCACCTTACGGCTCGGGATGTGGTACCAGGTGCTGTCGATCTCCACACTGTCGAACTGCTCGGCGTAGTACGCGAGCTGGTCCTTGCAGCCAGCGGGGTAGAAGGGGCCCTTCCAGTCATCGAAGGACCATCCGCATGTGCCGAGGCGGAACTCCATACCCAGACTGTACCACACGCCGCGGGTCACGCCTGGGGTAGGTGCGACGGGCTTGCCAGCGAATACTCGCGGAGCTGGCGACCAGCCAGCTTCGGGGGAGCGGTGACTTGCGGTGAATGAAGGCAGCGGCGAGAGGCGGGGCGCACCGGCGTATCTGCTGCCGGTGCTCATCGGCAGCCTGGTGAGCTTCCTGTTGGGCCTGGTCCTCGGGATGGTCTGGAGCCCCTTGGGCCGATCCTCGTCCGGGACCACGCCGCCCGCGGCCGGCGCCGAGGATGCTCAGGCCGAGGCGGACGAGGCCACCGCACCGGCAGCGGAGCCGGAGCCCGTTCCGGAGGAGCCTGTCGCGAGGGCCGCCGACGACACCGCCGACCTGGTGTGTTTCCGCGGCAACCCCCAGCGCAATCTGTCGGGAGTGGGCTCGGTGCCCCGGCACCCCAAGCTCATCTGGCGATTCCGGACGAAGACCAAGCACGAGGGACCCTACGAGCAGCGGGGCGATCCCTTGCTCACATCCTCGACGCCCTGGCACGGCCTCGGCTGGACGGGGCAGCCATGCATCGTGGACGGACGGGTGTACTTCGGATCGACGGACTCCTACGTCTACTGCCTCGACCTGGCCACGGGCCGGGAGATCTGGCACTACGGGCTTCATCACAGCATCAAGGGGAGTATCTCGGTCATCGATGGCGCCATCTTCCACGGGGGAAGGGACAATAAGGTCAGGAGGTACGACCTCGATGGGCGCATGGTGTGGGAGACCCGGATTGGGCAAGATACCGACTCGAATCCCATCGTGGCCGATGGCAAGCTGCTCATCGGCGGCGAGGATAACACCGTCTACGCCTTCGACCCCGACTACGGATCGGTGATCTGGAGCTACGGTCCCACCAACGGAAGCTGTGAGAGCAGCCCATGCTATGCCGAGGACACGGTGACCATCGGCTCCAGCGGAGGCTCGCTGTACTGCCTCAATGCCAAGACCGGCGACCTGATCTGGGAGTATGCCACCGGCGGCGACGGCGACCCCACGCCCGTGTACTCGGAAGGGCGCATCTACCATGCGGCGGAGATGGGCGGCGGCCGCGAGCGGGGCAAGGTCCACTGCCTCGACCTGGGAACCGGCGAGCTGGTCTGGTCCCGGGACATGCCACGGGGCATCTGGGCCACACCGGCGGTGAGCCCGGAGCGGGGCCGGGTGTACATCGGCTGCAACGATGGGACCCTGTACTGCTTGGACACCAGCGACGGCAGCACCCTGTGGGAGCGCGAGCTGACGGGAGCCCGGATCTGGTCGTCGCCGGTGGTCAGCGATGGGGCCATCCTGGTCGGCGTCCGGGACGGCACCCTTTGGTGCCTGGACGAGTCGATGGGAGAGCCGATCTGGGTGTTCGATGAGGGCTACGACATCGACGCGACGCCCGCAGTCGCCCAAGGTATGATCGTCGTCGGCAGCCAGAACGGCTGGGTGTACGGTATCGCCGACGACCCCAGCCAGGCGCGCCTGAACCCCCACTGGTTCCGGGCGGGCCCCGACTACGATCTGCGAACCGACCTCAACCCCGTCGGGGTGCGCACCATCGAGAGCTCTGCGCCAGAGCCCCAGGCTCACCGAGATACCCACGCGGGCTATCGCGAGAGCTACCTGGAGCCCGTCTACGGGCCAGCGTACACGCGAATGCGCCCGCCCCGCTAGAGCACGGCGGGCGCCACTGGCGACATGCGGGCCTAGAAACCGATGACGGCCGCCTTAGTCGCGGCGGGCGGCCTTCTTCACCTCGACCACACACTGGGAGCAGAGCTTGTCCCCCCGATTGCGGCGGGTACGGCCGGACCAGGTAGAGCCCTCACGCGAGGCCCCACAAAGCCCTGGGTCTCTGGCGCTGAGCGCCATATGCACGGTTCCACTGACTTGAAAGTAATTCATGGCAGGTGTGTTCGCTCAATGTGTGTCATTGGCCTCCATCGACATGCTGCCAACTCCAAGGTCGCTCGTGAAATAGGCCGAAATACCCGAAAATCCCGCCTGCTAGGTAGGTGTCGACCCATGCTCCCCATCGCATTTGCTCTACTAGCCACGACGGCCCTCAGCGCACCGCACGACCAGCTCGTCCTCATCGAGGCTGAGCGCTTCGACGGTACGGGAGGCTGGGTCGTGGACACCCAGTTCATGGATCAGATGGGCTCTCCGTATCTGCTAGCCCACGGCCTTGGGGTGCCCGTCGAGGACGCCCGGACCCGGGTCTCCCTCTCCGATCCGGGCCAGTACCGGCTATGGGTCCGCACCCGGGACTGGGTGGCCCCATGGGGCGCCGAGAGGGCGCCGGGCCGCTTCCAGGTTCTGATCGACGGACAGGCCGTGCCGGACCTCTTCGGCACCGACGGCGAGGAGTGGCATTGGCAGCGAGGGCCGGTGGTCAGCCTCGATGAGAGCGTCGAGCTGACGCTTCACGACCTGACCGGATTCGAGGGCCGATGTGATGCCATCTTGCTGGCCCAAGACCCCGCGTACCATCCTCCCGAGGCTCGCGCCGAGCTCGATGAGCTGCGGCGGCTGACGTCGGGCCTCCCCACCGATCCCCAGGACGCCGGATCGTACGACCTGGTCGTGGTGGGCGGCGGAATGGCGGGCATGTGCGCCTCACTCAGCGCCGCCCGCCACGGCCTGACCGTCGCCCTAATTCAGGACCGGCCCGTGCTCGGCGGGAACAACAGCTCCGAGGTCCGGGTCTGGCTGGGTGGCGAGACGAGCCTGGATCCCTATCCTCGCATCGGCGATGTGGTGCGCGAGCTTGAGCCCGCCCGGCGGGGACACCCCGGGACGGCCGACATGTACGAGGACGAGCGACGCATCGAGCTGGTGGCCTCACAGGAGGGCCTGTCCCTCTTCCTCAATCACCGGGGGAATGGTGTCGAGATGCGTGATGGGCGGATCGCCGCCGTCATCGCCCAGCACACCATCACCGGACAGCGGAAGCGCTTCGAGGGGCGCTGGTTCGCCGACTGCACGGGCGACGGGTGTATCGGGTTCCTGGCCGGAGCCGACTTCGAGCTGACCAACCCAGGTCACATGGGCAGAAGCAACCTGTGGGCCGTCGAGGACACGGGCCAGCCGTCGCCCTTCCCCGAGTGCCCGTGGGCGGTGGACCTGAAGGGCAGGCCCTTCCCCTCGGGCGAGGACCAGCTCGGCAAGTGGTTCTGGGAGAGCGGCTTCCACCTGGACCCCATCGAGCACAGCGAGCGCATCCGGGACAACAACCTCCGGGCCATGTACGGCGCCTGGCATACTCTCAAGAACATCCGCGGTGAGCTGCCCAGCCACCGCCTGGTATGGGCGGCCTACATAGCGGGCAAGCGGGAGTCCCGCCGGCTGCTCGGCGACGTGGTGCTAAGGCAGAGCGATGTTACGGACGGCCTGGCCTATCCCGATGGCTGCGTGCCCGCCACTTGGGCCATCGATCTCCACCTGCCCGATCCCCGGTACGACGAGGGCCACGAGGGCAATGAGTTCATCTCCGAGGCGCTCTACACCCAATACGAGCGCCCTTACTGGATCCCGTACCGCTGCCTCTACTCGCGCAATGTGCCCAACCTCTTGATGGCCGGGCGAGACATCAGCGTCACCCACCGGGCCCTGGGCTGCGTTCGGGTGATGCGCACCTGCGGCATGATGGGCGAGGTGGTGGGCATGGCCGCCGCCCTCTGTAAGCGGATGGACACCACGCCCCGGGGCGTCTATCGCGACCACCTGGATGACTTGATGGCCCTGCTGCGCGCCGGGGTGCCCGATACGCCTCGGTATCAGGCGCCGGAGCTCTTCGCCCTGGAGCCTGTGCCCGAAGCCTGGGGCCCCAACCTGGCGCCTCTCGGATCGCTGGAGGTCTCCTCGCTGTACGAAGACGACAAGTTCCCACCGAGCAACATCGCCGATGGTGTCATCGATGTATCGGACAACTCGGGCCGCTGGCTAAGCACGGGTGGCGACGAGCACTGGGTCACCATCACCTGGCCGGCGCTGCGGAAAGTCAGCGCGGCGCGCATCGTCTCCGGCTACCGAAGCGGCGACTCGGTGGGCGACCCCATCACCGACTTCCGGCTCCAGTACCGGGTCTCCGACGGCTGGCGCGACGTCCCCGGCGCCCGGGTGACGGGCAACGACGCCGTGGACTGGCGCGGCAGCTTCGAGCCCGTGGCTACCCGAGCCATCCGCCTGCTGGTCACGGAGACGCCGACGAAGGTGGCTCGGATCCATGAGCTGGAGGTGTACCACCTTCGGTAGCCGGCGCCAGGGGTAGCTCCAGCAGGAATGTGGCCTCTTGGCCTGGCGCCTCGACCAGGGTCAGGTCGCCCCCATGGACCCGTGCGATCTCCCGGGCCAGGCTCAGGCCCAGGCCGGATCCCTCGCCTCGGCGGGTGCGTGCCGGGTCCAGCCGTACGAAGCGGTCGAAGACCCGCCTGCGGTCGTCGGCGTGAATGTCCACAGGGCCATTGGCCACGGCGAGCCGTGCCTTGCCCCGGGTCTCGTCCACCTCCACACGGATCCACCCACCCTCGGGGGTGTACCTCATGGCGTTCGTGGCCAGGTTGCCCAGCACGTGGGTCAGAAGATCGGGGTCGGCCATCACCTGGATGCCGGACGTGATGCGGCCCTCCACCTCCAGCTCCTCGGCAATGATGTCCATGTCCTCGAGCAGGTTCTCGGCGGCCGAGGATAGGTCGAAGGGCTGGGCACTGACCCGAAGCGCGCCGGCGTCGGCCCTGGATAGCAGAAGCAGCTTCTCCACGATGGCTTTGAGCCGCTGGACCTCCTCCAGGAGATCGGTATAGAGCGCACCTGCCTCGGCGTCCACCGACGGGTCGCGCAGGGCGGCCTCCAGCTCGCCCTGAAGCACGGTGAGGGGCGTCTTCAGCTCATGGGCCGCGTCGGCGCTGAACCGAGTCGCTTGATGGAAGCTGCGCTCCAGGCGCTGGAGCATGTCGTTGAGGGCCGCGGATAGCCGCAGAAACTCCCGGTCCGAGGTCGGCCACTCCAGCCGGGCGTCCAGACCTCTGGCAGTGATGCGATCCAGAGAGTCGGCGAGCCGCCTGACGGGCCCGAGGGCCCCGCCCGCCACGGCCCAGCTCGTGCCGCCGATGAGCACCAGGCCGAGGGGCAGGGTGAGAAGGAACACCAAGCGTAGCTGCCTCAGCTCGGGAGCGAAGTGGGCGACCCGGGCGCCCATGTACACCGTGGCGCCGGGGTAGCTCTGCACCCCCATCCTCCAGGCCTCCCCGCCGACTTCGACGGTCTGGAACACCGGCCTCGGCAGCGGCTGGCGAGGGGCGGCCGGGCCGGGAGGCCCCGCCCGACCGGGCAAAGGTCGCGGTGACCTGCCCTGCAATGGGGGACGAGGCACGTTCGGGTCGCCCGGCCC
>WJIW01000562.1 GCA_014730065.1 Armatimonadia bacterium
ATAGGGTGGCATCGCGTAGCTCGGGGAAGCTCAGGATGTCGGTCGATAGCCGTCCGCCGAATCCGCTTCCGGCGCCGATGAGCGCGATCTTGGCCATTGGGTGGTGCCTCCTCGTTGGCGCGTGAGCGCGCCGGGTCTGGGGGTTCGAGGAGGGGGGTGCGGGGACCTGGTCGGGCAACGGACGCTCGGCAGCAACGCCCTCGCTCAGGCCTGGTACTCCATCCACTTCAGCAAGGCGTAGAGGCCGAGGCTCACGAACCCCACAGCACCCATCAGGCAGTACCACTTGCCCCACCACCGCGTGGTCCACCTCTTGCCCCGCCATACCGCCGGCAGTCCGACGATCAGTCCCGCGGGCGCGAAGAGCACGAAGCAGGCCGCGAAGACGCCCCAGTTGGACCAGCCTCCTTGGGGCCGGCAGAACATGCGGTCGATGGAGGCCTCGCTGCCGTCGAGAGGCCGCTCAATGCGGGGATCGGGCTGGCTGAGGACCCGTCGCGCGAGATGGGAATCGTATCCGCAGAGCTTCAGTGCATGCCGAGCCGTTCGACCGTCGATGGGGAACTCCTGGCGGAGCCGTCCTGAGGCGCCGCGCATCCACTGCTTGAAGCCCTCGACGTCGGCCAGGCCTTCGACGTCCTTCACCGCCTGCCACTGGGTGGCTCCCTCGCGGCATACCATGGCCGCGGGCGATAGGTAGCCCTCGCGCACCCAGTCGCGAACGTCGCTCCACGGCACTGCGGGGTAAGTGATGTTCTGGTCTAGTACGAAGTAGTGATCCTCTTCCTCAGGCCCCCATTCGCCCGCGGGTTGGCTCTCATCGGGCAACGCGCCACCACCTTCCCTCGTCCGGGTACGGTATACGGCCCATGGGGGATGATGCCCTGCCGTACGCGGCTCTGGGTTTGGTGCGAGGGCGCCGGTCCTCTATGGGCGAACGCGGTGCCCACAGGAGGGTGGGACTACCATGGACGACGACACCCAGCCCCACCTCCCCCACGAGGCGCCGGATTCGCCGCCCGATGACGGGACCCGCACAACGCGACGGGACTTCTCCTGGAACGCGGTAGCGTCGGGCCTAACGGTCGTCTACCTGGTGGGATGGTTCGTGTCGTGCGGCTTGGCACCCGTCTTGCTGCCGTTGTACCCGAGCTTGGAGATGCCCCTCGTTGTGTTCTGGCTATTGGTGCAGGCTTTGGCCGCACCCATCCTATGTGCTCATCTCGCGATGCGAGTTCGTGACGGTCACTGGACCGACACGGGGCTGCCCATCTGGGTGACCTTCGTGGGTCTTGCGGCGGCGGCCGTGGTGGTCGTGCTGCACCTCCACGGCCGGCCGTAGGCTCGTCGTCCGTGCGCAAGCTGTGTGTATGTGGAGATCCTCGGCGTGCTCTGGGACAGCCACGGAGGCAGCCGCCGTCCGCGAGATCGGCCGGACCATGTATGAGTACCGTGCGGGGGTGGAGTAGAACGGCCGGCGTAGGTCCGTTGACGGGCGGCATCACGGTCAGTACTCTGAGGTACGAAAGTGGCGGACGTCAGGCGTCCGGATTGGAGCACGTGCCATGGCGACTACCGTGCAGTCGGCCGATGAGCTTCAGCGGCAGATAGACGAGCAGAGGGCGACGATCAGAACCGATCGATACTCCATGTCAATCGGTGAACTGGCGAATCTATATGAGAACGAGGAGCTGGAGATCCATCCCGAGTTCCAGCGGTTCTACAGGTGGGACGAGTGGCAGAAGACGCGACTTATCGAGTCCGTGATGTTGGGTATACCAATCCCCCAGTTGTTCGTAGCGGAGAGGGAAGACGGCGTCTGGGAACTTGTGGACGGCCTTCAACGCGTGTCGACGTTCTTCCAGTTCATGGGTGTCCTCAGAACCGAAGATCAGGAGCAGGATGCCCCCCTGATACTGGACCCAACTGACCGCCTCCCCGATCTCGACGGTCGCAGCTGGGATGCACGGGGCCTGGACGCTCAGGGACTCAGCACTCAGCAGAAGATCGAGTTCAAGCGGGCCCGAATCGATGTGAGCATCATCCGAAGTGAGAGCAGCCCGGAGGCCCGCTATGAGCTGTTCCAGCGACTCAACACCGGCGGCTCGCGTCTCTCGGACCAAGAGGTCAGGAACTGCCTGCTAGTATGGATCAACTCGGGACGCTTCGAGTGGCTGTCAGAGCTGACGCAGTACGAGCCGTTCCAGGAGTCGCTGTCGCTTACGGATCGGGCTAGGAGCGAGCGCTACGACATGGAGCTAGCCCTTCGCTTCCTCGCGCTCCGCCGGCTGGATGACCGACAGCTCGCTGAGATCCGCGATGTGGGCGACTGGCTGGACGACACCACGAAGGAGTTCGTCGCGAACGAGACCGCGATGGATGAGACCCGTGAGAAGACTGCATTCGAGGGCACGTTCAACTGGATCTACGATGCTCTACAGGAGAACGCGTTTCGCAAATTCGATGTCGTCCGCGACGGATTCCGCGGGGGATTCCTGGTGTCGGCCTTCGAGGCGATAGCGGGCGGGATAGGCTTCCACTACGAGGAGTGGGAGGAGCGGGGCCGGCCCGGCGACGTCGCGCAGCGTGTGAGGGCCCTATGGGAACTCCCCGGCTTTGGTGACGACTCTCGGCAAGGGGTGCGGGGAGGGGATCGACTCCGCAAGGTGGTCCCACTGTCCCGCAGGCATTTTGCACCCCCAGCACAATGAGTGTTACGCACCCTGAAGACCTGCAGGACGCCCTCGACAGTGAGCTGGCCAACCGCAAGCGTGAGTTGGCGGTACTGGCCAGACAGATATCCGAGGCTGGAGCCGCCGACGAGCAGGCGCTGTGTCGGGCTGCCGTGGTCATGCTGTATGCACACTGGGAGGGCTAC
>WJIW01000563.1 GCA_014730065.1 Armatimonadia bacterium
CAGATGTAGTTGGTGCGGCCCTTCATCACGGTGACGGCCAGGTCCAGGTCCAGGGCGCGACGCACCAGGGGCACGTCGTGATCCAGAAGCTGGTCCTGTAGGGTGCGGGTGGCGGTCGAGACCAGCGCACGCTCGCCGGTGGCGGTAACGTGCAGGGCGAGAGGGATCAGGTAGGCCAGGGACTTGCCGATGCCCGTCCCCGCCTCGGCCAAGAGGATCTCGTCCCGGTCCACGGCCCCCGCCACGGTCATGGCCATTTCAAGCTGCCGCGGCCGGGACTCGTACCCCGGCATCGTGGCCTCCACCGATCCCCCCGGCCCCAGCGCCGCCTCGACGGCCTGGGCGCCAGAGACCACCCCTTCGGCCGGCCGGCGGGGTCGCCGGGGCCGATCGGGCGAGTTGAGCGCCTCCTCCAATGTGGCGGGATCCCGCGATGAGCGCAGGTGCTCCACGGCGGCGGCCACGATCTCGGCGAACCCCGGCGCCAGCGGCCACTCCAGAAGCTCGCCTCGCGCTTGGCAGTCGGCCAGGAGGGCGGGGGCCGCATCCCTCGCCAGGGCCCGCTTCAGGCCCGGCAGAGCCTGGAGAACCGCCTCCGCCTGAGCCTGGGGACCGCGCAGGGGGCCGGGATCGATGCCGGCGGAGGCACAGATGGAGGCCGCCGTTACAGATCCGGCGGCGGGCCATGCGAGGGCGCACGCGGACGTAATGTCCGCGAAGGTCAGGGTCCTGCCGGCCTCGCGGGCCCAGGACCTGAGCTTCGATACGATGACCTGAGGTACGGCGAGGGTCAGAATATGGGACCCGTCCTCGGCCCCCGACAGCACCTGCCCGGCCGCCTGAGCCCACGTGAGCCCCTTGCTTAGCTCCTCGGGGGTCAGAAGCAGCTCCCGGGCGATCGCCCGGGGCCCCGCGGCTTTGGGGCGGATGACGGCCTCTTCGGCATACCCGTCGCCGGCGATGCCCAGGACCAGAGGCTCCGGCCCCGGCTCCAGGAAGTAGCCACAAAGAACGTACTCGCCCATGGGCTCCTGGTTTCAGCGCGCTCGCCGCGGGTCCTGCAAGGGTGCGCCAGAGCCGCTATCCCTCGGTGGGCGAGGTCTCCATCTCGTCGAGATAATCCACGAAATCGCCGAGCTGGCCGATGATATTCGACAACTCCCAGTCGTCGGGCTTGATGCTCTCGATGTCCAGGTCGGCGGCGGGGCCGGGCCCGTCGAGGGGCATGACGTACTTGGCCTTGACAACGGTGATGTGCTCTTTGCCGCCCCCGCGGGTCTTGAAGCTCTCCTTGTTCAGGGTGCCGATGATCAGAAGACGGCTGCCTGGCTCGACGTTGTCTCCGCACCACTTGGCCAGGTCGCCCCAGGCGTCGATGAGAAACAGGTCCGAGACGGGCTCGCCGTCGGGCTTGTCGAACGGCCGGTCGACTTGGAAGGAGAACTCCGCCTTCGTCTGGTCCGACGCTTTGCGGCGGAGCTGCGCGGTCTTGGTAGATGCTCCGGTAAGGAGAACGTAGTTGATGTCTGCCACCTGTGAGAAGCCACCTCCCCAGGGCCACCTCGGCCCTGGCTCTTCCTAGAGTGCGTTCCAGGTCCCCCCTGTAGTATTACACAGTCAGCGAAAGGTGACACGTTCACCCACAACACGGCATCGCCGCCAAAAAAGGAGGGGATGCCCGGGTCCTCTCGTATCAAAGCCAGACCCCCCGCCCACCCGGCGCCGCTGGCCCAAGCGCGCCGCGGGGGCGGACCGTTCGGAGCGATACAGCATGCCTAGTACTCTGACCGATGATCTGAACCCCCAGCAGCGCGAGGCGGTGCTCCATGGCGAGGGCCCGCTGCTGATCTTCGCCGGCGCGGGCACGGGCAAGACCCGAGTCCTCACCCGCCGCATCGCCCACCTCATGAGCGACCTGAAAGTGCCGCCGTGGGCTATTCTGGCCGTGACCTTCACCAACAAGGCCGCCGGTGAGATGCGTGAGAGGGTGGAGGAGCTCGCCGGACAGGCGAGCCGAGGGATGTGGATTGGGACGTTCCATGCCATGTGCGTCCGCCTGCTTCGCGCCGAGGGGGAGCGTATTGGCATTCCCAGGGACTTCTCGATCTACGATACCGGGGATCAGGAGTCCCTGATGAAGAGAGTAGCCGAGTCCCTTTTACTCGGTGACCAGGATCCATCCTTCAAGCCCAAGGCCTTGCTCGCCGAGGTCTCCCGAGCAAAGAACGAGCTGCTGCCGCCTCGGGAGTACGAGCGCACCGCGGCCGACCACCGGGAGCGATCCATCGCCTTGGCGTACGTGAACTACCAGCAGATGCTGGCCGACGCCCACGCACTGGACTTCGATGACCTCATCATGCGCGCCGTGGAGCTGCTCCGCCAGGTGCCCGATGTGCGCGAGAAGTACCAAGAGCGGTTTCGTCACGTGCTCGTGGACGAGTACCAGGACATCAACTTCGCCCAGTACAATCTGGTGACAATGCTGGCCGGGGCCCACCGGAACATCACAGTCGTGGGCGATGATGACCAGTCCATCTACCGCTGGCGCGGAGCCGACGTCCGGCTGATGCTCCAGTTCGAGAAGGACTTCGAGGGTGCCAATGTCGTCAAGCTGGAGCAGAACTATCGCTCCACCCAGACCATTCTGGATGCCGCTTACAAGGTGATCCGCAACAACCCCCACCGCAGCGAGAAGCGATTGTTCTCCGACCTGGGCGCCGGCGACCCCATACAGCTCTACCACGCCCTTTCGGACCGCGAGGAAGCGGCGTGGGTAGCCAGCCGCATCGACTCGGGCCGGCGGCAGGGCACGTCGTTGGGATCCTACGCCGTGCTGTTCCGTACCAACGCCCAGTCCCGGGTCTTCGAGGAGGCCTTCACCGACGAGGGCATTCCGTACCAGCTCGTGGGTGGCCAGAAGTTCTACGATCGCAAGGAGATCCGCGACATCCTGGCCTACCTCCGGGTCATCTTCAACCCGTACGATAGCGTGTCGCTGCTGCGGATCATCAACACTCCGACCCGAGGGATCGGCGCGAAGGCCATCGAGCGCCTCCAGGCCGCCGCGGAGGAGGCGGGGTCGCCCCTGCTCGCCGCCGCGCTGCAAGCCGACCGGCACGCCGAGCGCCTGGGCCGCAGCGCCGCCGCCGTCGGCCGGTTCGGTGAGATGATGCAGGCCCTGATCGACTCGGCCGACGAAGCGACCGCCGACGCCATCATCCGAGAGGTACTCAGTCGGAGCGGGTACGAAGAGTCGTTGCTGGCGGAGCGGTCGGCCGAGGCCGAGGGCCGGCTGGAGAACGTGCGAGAGCTGATCAGCGCCGCCGCCAATTTCGCCGAGAGGTCCGAGGACGGCTCCCTGGCGGCCTTCCTGGAGCACGTGTCCCTCGTCTCCGATGTGGACGGCATGACCGACCAGGGCCAGCTCGTGACCCTGATGACACTCCATGCTGCCAAGGGCCTGGAGTTCCCGACCGTGTTCCTGGTGGGCATGGAGGAGAGCTTGTTCCCCCACGCCCGCTCCGCCGCCGATCCCATGGCGCTGGAAGAGGAGCGGCGTCTCTGCTATGTGGGCATGACCCGGGCCCGGGAGAAGCTCCTGCTCTCCCACGCCCAAGAGCGGATGCAGTACGGCGACATGCAGCGCAACCTGCCGAGCCGCTTCCTAAACGAGATCCCCTCGGAGCTGCTGGAGGAGGAGGGCCGAAGCCTCTCTATCGGCGGTACCGTGGAGGCCGAGCTCACTGCCATGGAGCGGCGCATGAGCGGGCAGCGCGGCCTGGACCTGACGACGACTCTGTCTCGGCACCGGCGGCCCGAGAGGCCCGCTCCCAAGCCGAGGCCCCAGCCCCAGTCACCCGCCGCGCCAGCGGCGGCACCCGCGCAGGTGGGCCAGGGAGACAGGGTGGAGCACGCGAAGTTCGGGCAGGGCATGGTCGTCTCCGTATCGGCCGACGGCACGGCGACGGTGGCCTTCGAGGGCGCGGGTGTCAAGAAGCTCTCGCTCGCCCATGCCAAGCTCGAGAAGCTGTAGGGGAGGCGAGCGGCCATGGCTCGGGCCGAAGGGGGCGGCTACGTCCTGCTAGTGCGGCTGGCCCAGCCCTGGCGCGCCGAGGTGGGCCGGCTCGGCACGGTTGAGGTGCCCGCCGGAGGCGCCGTCTACTGCGGCTCGGCCTTGAGAGGGCTGAGGGCACGCATATGCCGCCACCTGCGGCCCGAGAAGACCCTGAGGTGGCACATCGACTGGCTTACGACGGCCAGCCGCCCCGTGGGAGCCATCGCCATTCCCAGCCGAATCAACATCGAGTGCAGGCTCAGGCGCAGCCTGAGGCGCCGGGGCTGGCGCGACGGACCGCCGGGCTTCGGCGCGAGCGACTGCACGTGCCCGACTCACCTGCTGCTGGGGGGTGATAACCATGGCCTCGAAGACATCCTCGCCGGACTCCCCGCACGCTGGCGAGAACGGGCCCGAATCATCGGAACCTCGGGCTAAGCCCTTCCTGTTCCTCGGCCTGGCGGCTCGTCCCGTCGTCGCCGCATTGCTCGTCTCCGAGACCCTTCTCGGCCGCTGGCTACCGTGGGTATCGGCCAGCGTAACCGCGGTGATCATCACCGGCGTCCTGGGGTACGCCATCTGGCAGACGGGCCTGGGACGTCGCCAGGTTGCCCCGCGGAGCCGTGCCGGAGCCGTGGCATGGGCGTTCTTCGGGTGGCTTCTGGTCACCACGGTTATGGGCGTGAACGCGGTCTATGGCGACGCTCCCCTGAGGTATGTGCTGGCCATCGCCGTGGCCTTCTGGGTCGCCCACGACAACCTGGCCACCGCCACCGGAAGGCGCGACCTGATGAACCTGGTACTGGCGGCGGCGGCCCTCGCCTCGCTGACGGCGGTCCTGGGTTGGCCTCATGCGGCGGGGCCCGACGAGCGAGCCCGGTCGATTCTGGATAGCCCCACGCTCCTGGGCGCGCTGCTGTGCCTGGCCATCCCTCTGTGGCCGGGCACCCGCCGAAGATGGCGGGGGTGGATCGTCTGGATCGCCCGAGCGCTGGTCGCAGGCGCATGTGTCACGGCCCTGGCCCTCGCCGAGTCGCGCCTGGCGATCGTGGCGGTAATCCTGGCGGTTCT
Organism: Armatimonadia bacterium; assembly: GCA_014730065.1. Classification (GTDB taxonomy): domain Bacteria; phylum Armatimonadota; class Zipacnadia; order UBA1398; family UBA1398; genus UBA1398. The sequence goes on from WJIW01000563.1 coordinate 5,126, forward strand.
GGGCTTCGGAGCCATCCGTGCCAGAGGCGGCCCGTGGGGCCGCAAGGAGTGGCTCATCGTGGCGGCGTGTCTCCTGATAGCCGCCATCGCGGGGGGGCTCCTCCTGGGTCTCAGCGGCCATGAGAGCAGTGGCAGCCACCGGGCCTTCATCTGGCAGACCTGCGCGAGGCTCCTATCCCAGCCCCGGGTCGCGCTCCTCGGCACCGGCATCGGTGCCTTCTCCGATGGCTACAGCATGAGCCGGCCATGGGTGGGTACCCATCGCAGTGATGTCCTCGCCGTGGTACGCGACGCCCACAATGACCCCCTCCATCTGGCGTGCGTGGCCGGGGTGGCCGGCGGGCTGCTGTTCGTCGCTCTCGCAGTGCTGGCGGTCGCGCCCCTGCTTCGGTCCGGTGAGACCCGCTCGCCGACCCTGACTAGCGTGCGCCTGGGCCTGCTCGCGTGGCTGCTCAACGGCTTGGCGAACGGCTCGGTGGATGTGCTGCCCGTCGCCGTGCCCGCGTTCCTCCTCCTCGGCTCGGCCATCGGTGCGGGCGCCGGCCCGGTCCGGCGCCGAGTCGTGGAGCCCATCGGGTTCCGCCGGACGGCGACGCCGCTGGTGGCGGTGCTGCTGCTGCTCCCCTGGGCTAGCCAGCAGATGGAGGCACGGGCCGCGGATCTGCTGCTGGAGCGAGCGGACGACCTGACGGGAGCGGAGCGGGTGGCGGTCCTTCGAGCATCGGTGGAGGCC
>WJIW01000059.1 GCA_014730065.1 Armatimonadia bacterium
GAGTAGGATCAAGGCGCCGTGCATGGCGCCCGCCCACGGGATGCCGGCCACGAAGTCGAAGGGCCAGGCCAGGATCCAAGCCGCGACACCGGCGAGAACGATGGGCGCGCCCATGGCCGTCACCGTCGGCCGGCCGTCGACGTTCGTCGCGGTGACTCCCCACTCGCGCAGCCGGCGGTAACCCACGGCAACCAGGACGGTGCCCGCGATGGTGGCGAACACGATGCCCCATAGGATGCGGGAGATCTCCTCTGAGAACAGGGGTGCGTCGTTCATGGAGCCCTCCGAACGAGATCATCAAGAGCACGGAAACCGCGCGAATCAATGAGGCGATCCCCGAGCCTGAACCGGACCAGCATCGTCGAAGCCATGCCGAACCGCCCCTTTTCCAGGAAGTCCAGCGGACCCCTGGCCATGCCCACGCCGATCACGGGATCGGCCCCCTGGGCCTCGGCGAGCAGCAGCGCTGCGTCCACGCTCGTGCCACGGCAGGCCATGACCTCGTGGGGCAGGGCTAGCGACCGTAGGCGCTCCGAGCCGGGGCAATCACCCTCAGGGCTCGCGTGAGCCACGAGCATCGAGCCAGCGCTCAATGCCTTATCGCTCACCGAGTCCATGTCGCCCACGATCACGTCGGGCCGCCAGCCAGCTTCCAGCGCCAGGTCCGCGGCCCCATCGACTGCGATGAGGCCAACGCCTGCTGCTCCTCCTAACCTACGGGCGATCCAGGCGAAGTCCTTCCTGTATCCAGGCCCTCGGGCCACGACCACACACGGCCGCCCCTCGGACACCATCCCCCGTCCGGCCAATGGGCACTCCCAGGACAGCAGGTCCAGCTCCTCGGAGGCTCTCAGAAGGGTGTTGCGGGCGAAGTCCGCGACAGTGGATGGCAGGTCCTGGCGCGCCCGCGCCTCGATGCTCACCAGCTCATCGGGAGTCAGGCGCCGGCCGTGAGCCAGCACCGAGCGGCCGTGGATCACCCGTCCGTGCAGGACCCGGACCGGCTGGCCCTCGCTGACTTGGTTCCAGACCTCGCCGCCGAGCCGGTCCACCAGGGCGATGCCTGCGCCGATGAGCACCGCGGGGCCCCGGTTGGGGATCCGTCCCGTGGCCGCGTCCTCGGTGTCGAGAACGGCCACAATTCGGCGTGCGGCCAGCTCCTGCGCCGCTAGTTCGTCCAGGTCGGAGTGAGCGATGAGAGCCACGTCTCCTGGCCGGAGACGGTGCATGAGCTCCTTAGTGCGCAGGCCGCGGCGGACGGGCCCCTCGATGGGTTGGGTTAGGGGCGCGCCCAAGTCCGCACCTCCGTCTGTGTCAAACATCCCGGGCCTTCGCGCCCTCCCGCGCCAGAACCTCCGCGTGCTCGAAGGCCGCCGTCTCCCCGGGCTCCGCGCCCAGCATCCGCGCCAGCTCGGCCACCCGGTCCTCGTCGGCCACCGGCGTCACGCGGATCCGCGTCGCGCCCGACTTGGATGCCTTCGCGACGGCGAGCTGACGGTGGGCCAGAGCGGCGATCTGAGGCGAGTGGGTCACGCAGAGTACCTGAGTCGTAGGTGTGCGTTTGGCGAGGGCCAGTAGCTCCTGCCCGACCTGGGCGCTCGTGGTGCCTCCGATGCCCGTGTCGATCTCATCGAACACCAGTGACGGGATCTCCTCGTCCAGAGCCGATTCCGCTTTCAGCGCCAGCATGGTCCGGGAGATCTCGCCGCCCGACGCGATCTTGGCCAGGGGGAGGGGAGGCTGGCCGGGGTTCGTCCGCATGAGAAACTGCACCCGGTCGGCGCCCCGTCGCGTGAAGTCCTCCAGGTCATCGACCACCTCATGCTCGACCTCCAGCTTGCCCTCGGGGATGCCCAGGCCTGCCAGCCGCTTCGACACCCGCTCGGCGAGCCGCTTCCCCGCCTTCCGCCGCATGCCGGTAAGCGTGGAGGCTGCCTCCTGTAGCTCGCGCGATAGAGCCTCCAGCCGAGCCGTGAGCTTCTCCAGGGTGGCGTCGACGTTCTCCATGGCATCGATCTCCTCGGCGATGCCATCCCGGTACTGGAGGATCTCCTGGATGTCATCGCCGTACTTGCGCTTGAGGTCGTGGATCAGGGCCAGCCGGGCCTCGACTGCCTCCAGGCGCTCCTCGTTCAGCTCCACGTCGGCGGCGTAGTCCCTCAGGGAGCGGGCGGCCTCCTCCACAGTGATGAGGGCGCCCTTGACGTCGGTGGCGAGGGGCTCCATTCCGGGGTCCAGAGCCGCCAGCTCTTCGACGGCGGACACGGCCGAGGCAATCAGCTCGCGGGCTGAGCTGTCCCGGTCCTCTCCCGCCAGGGACTGGCTGGCTTCGCCGGCACGGAGGGCGAGCAGCTCGGCATTGGCTAGTCGGCTGCGCTCGGCGGCCAGGTCGGCCTCCTCGCCGGGGACTAGCTCGGCGGCGTCGATCTCGGCGAGCTGGTGGCGGAGCAGACCCTCTCGCCGGCGGGCCTCGCGGTCATCCCGCTGGATGCCTTGCAGGGCCTCCAGGGTCTGCTGGCGCTCGTCGTACAGAGTCTGATAAGCCGATCGGGCGTCGGCCAGGGCATCACCGCCGAAGGCATCGACGAACCGCAGGTGAGCCCGGGGCTGAAGCAGGGACTGGTGCTCGTGCTGGCCGTGGAAGTCCACCAGGAGCTCGCCCAGGGTTCGCAGCATGGTGGCCGTGGCCGGGTGGCCATTGATGCGGCAGGTGCCACCGCTCTTGCCCACTCGTCGCTGCAAGATTAGCCGGTCATCGCCTGGCTGGATGTCGAACTCGCGGAGCTGGTCGCGCGCGGGGCTGGCCGGGTCGAGGACGAACTCGGCGGCGATGGACGCCCCCTCGGACCGGCTCAGGTCGGCCCGGGCGCCGAGGGCGAGCTGCAGGGCACCGATCAGGATAGACTTGCCGGCACCCGTCTCGCCCGTGAGGACGGTGAAGCCGGGGCCCAGCTCCACAGTCATGGAGTCCACTAGGGCGTAGTTCTCGATGAAGAGCGACGCGAGCACCCGCGGACCTCCCGCTGGACCTAGATCTCGGCTCCCCAACGGAGCTTCTGGCGCAGCCGGTCGACGAAGGTATCGACACCCATGCTGCAGAGCCTGGCACAGTGGTCGGCCCGGCGAACGGTCAGGGTCTCCCCACCACCCAGGGTACCGATGTTGTGCCCATCGGCGGTGACCGCGCCCCCCGCCTGGAGGGCGAAGTACCCGCCGACCAGCTTGACGGTGACCGTCCGGTCGGGTCCGACGACCAGGGGACGGATGTTGAGCGTATGGAGGGCCATCGGTGTCAGGATGATGCACTCCACGCCGGGGTGAACGACGGGCCCGCCCGAGGCGAGGGAGTACGCCGTCGAGCCCGTGGGCGTGGCCAGCACCAGGCCGTCGCCCCGGTAGTGGCCGACCTCGATGCCGTCGACGGCGACTTGGCACTCCAGGAGGCTGCCCACCATGCCCCGGTGGACCACGATGTCGTTCAGGGCCTCCATGCGGGTGGGACCTTGGCGCTGGCGCCCTTCATCGTCGTCCTCCTCGGCCGGCTCGTCGCCGAACACCGCTGAGAGCATCAGCCGCTCATCCACCTCGTAATCGCCCTGGATCAGCCGGTCGATCTGTTGCTGCAGAAGGGTAACATTGGTCTCGGTCAGGAATCCAAAGCCGCCCATGTACACGCCCAGAAGGGGCGTGCCGATGGGCGCGGCCTCGCTGGCGTACCGGAGGAGCGTGCCGTCGCCGCCCATGACCACGATCAGGTCCGACCGGATCATCTCCTCCACGCTCACCGGGTCCACCTTGCCCCCAACGGCCTCGGCCACATCGGGGCTGGTTCGGACGACCACCCCTCTGGAGGTGAAGGCGTCGATCACGTCCCGGGCGATCTTGTCCGAGCGGCGCTTGTGCAAGGCCACCACGAGCCCGACCACGCGCACCGGCTTCCCGTCAGCCATCGTCGCCGCCTCGCAGACGCTCCAGGTTGTCCCTGGCCTGGGCCAGATCGGGGTCCAGCCGGAGGGCAGTGCCATACTCGGCGACGGCCTCGTCGGTGCGGCCCGTAAGCTCATAGGCCGCGCCCAGGTTGTTGTGGGCCACAGCGCTCTCCGGGGCCGCCGCGACCGCCCGCTCCAGGGCGTCGACTGCTCCATCGTAGGCACCGGTCCGCAGAGCCAGGAGCCCCAGCTTGATCAGCAGGTCCGGCTCGTCCGGGAGCCATGCCTGCAGGGCCGTGATGACCTCAGCCGGAGGCACGTAATCGGCTTGCCGCGCCGTCTCGCCGAGGTAGTAACGAGCGGCGGCGATGTCGGTGCTGCCGGCGATCAGCTCGGCCTCGACGGCCGCCAGGGCCTCCGGTCCGGGCCGCATGCCCTGGAGGATCCTGAGGGCGGTGGGTTGAGCGGGGTCCAGGTTCAGGGCTTGGCGGGCCCAGTCCGTGGCCGCCTCCCGGTCGCCCGAGCGGTCGGCTAGCCAACCCAGAGTGGCGAACACCGGGGCCTTGTCCTCGGGCCACCAGCGCCGCTGGAAGGCTGGGGTCTCCACGAGCTGCCCGAGCACCGGCCGAAGATCGTCCCACCGGCCTTCGCGCCTCAGACCCTCGGCCAAGGTCGCCAGACCCTCGGCTGAGAGCCGGTCACGAACCCCCGGCTGCTCCAGGTGGGCGATGGCGTCGACGACCGAGCCGCTGGCCAGAAGCGCCGCGGCGAACCCCTCCACGTGGGTGACCGAGGGCGCGTCCAGGCTCGCCATCTGAGCCAGTCCCACGCGCTCGCTGCCGGCGTAGAGGTTCAGGCGGGCCGAAAGGGCGATGAGGTCCGGGGAATCGGGAGCCAAGGCGAGGGCCGCCTCGGCCTCCGCCAGGGCCTGTGAGTACTCGCCCCGTCGCTCGAGCACAAGGGCCAGCCCCTCACGCAGCAGCGCCGATTCCAGGCCTTGGTCCAGTCTCCCGCGCCAAAGGGCCTCGGCCTCGTCCAGGCGCTTCTGCTGCATTAGCACCGTGGATAGGTTCTGCCTGGCTGCGTCGTAGGCCGGGTCGATGCTCAGGGCGGTGCGTAGCTCCGAGATGGCAGCCTGGGGGCTCCCGAGCTGGTGCCAGACCAGTCCCAGGTTGCCCCTTGCAAGCGCGCTCCGAGGGGCATACTCCAGCAC